>CANRXB010000011.1 GCA_947643715.1 uncultured bacterium | reverse complement strand
AACACTTTGTTTTGGTTTTTTGTTTTTGGTGGTTTTTTTTTTTTATTTTTTTTTTACTTTTTTTTTGTTTTTTTTTTTTCCTTTTTTTTTTTTTTTTTCTTTTGTTTTGTGTTGTTTTTTTGTTGGGGGGGGGGGTGCCCTCGCCCCCCCATTTTTTTCCGGTCTCGCGTGCCGTTGCTTTGTTTGTTGGGGGGGGGCCCCTTTGGGGGCCCCCCCGCAGCTATTCCCCGCCCGAGATCTGTCGATGTCCCTGCTCGAGACCCAGGCCCTCGACGGCCCGGGTCTCCCCTATGGCAGAATCTTAAAGCGTTTTTAATCATTTTCCCCGTTGCAACTTAATCGGCGGACTGATACGATATAGGAAGAAAAGGAGGGGTGCGCCATGTACACGGTGCTCATCTGCGATGACGACAAGGACATCGTATCCGCGCTGGAGATCTATCTCACCAGCGAAGGATACCGCACGGTGTCTGCCTTCAATGGGGAACAGGCCATCCAGGCCGTGAACGAGGAGAACATCGACCTTATCTTGATGGACATCATGATGCCCCGGCTGGACGGCATCCGGGCCACTGCCCGGCTGAGGGAGTCCGGAGGGAACATCCCCATCATCCTGCTCACGGCCAAGAGCGAGGACAGCGACAAGGTGCTGGGGCTGAACATCGGCGCGGACGACTATATCACCAAGCCTTTCAATCCCATCGAGGTGCTGGCCCGGGTGAAGAGCCAGCTCCGCCGGTACACCACCCTGGGAGGCAAGGTCGCGATCCAGGAGGACGACGGCACCCTGCGCAACGGCAGCATCGTCATGGACGATGAGGCCAAGGCGGTGACGGTGGATGGGGAGAGCGTGAACCTCACCCCGATCGAATACAATATCCTGCGTCTGTTGATGAAGAACCTGGGCCGGGTGTACTCCACCGGCCAGATCTACGAACAGGTGTGGAACGACCCCGCCCTGGGCAGCGAGAACACGGTGGCCGTCCACATCCGCCATCTTCGGGAGAAGATCGAGATCGATCCGGCCAACCCCCGGTACTTGAAGGTGGTGTGGGGACTGGGCTATAAGATGGAGAAGATGCAATGAAGCTGCGGGAAAATTTTTCCATGAAGACCTTGGCCTTCATCGCGGCGGTGGCGGCATTCACCACCACCGCCATAATGGGCTGGTATCAATTAGCGAATTTCGACGCGCTGTGGAGCGACGGCTACACCATGAGTTCCGGCTATACCCGGAAATATCTGGTCCAGCAGGACTACCATATGGTGAAGGTCCTGGTGGAGCTCAAGGACCGGCAGATGGCCGGAGCGGAGCTGTCCCTGTCGGACAGGCGGGGCATAGAGCGGCTGGAGGCGGAGCTGGACGCCGGGGCCACCAACCTGCGCTGGCAGCTTCTGGACCAGGACGGCCAGATCATCTATGGCAATACCCAGGAGGACAGCGCCCAGGCGGACATCGACTATTGGGTGGACTTCCGCCGGGGGGAGGGCCAGCTCCGGGACGTGGACGCCGGGTGGGGGTACTATGACATCGACGATCTGTCCAGTGCCGTCAACGCCGGGGATTACGACGGCGTCCGCTACGATCAAAACTGGAGGGATCTGATCTCTGCCTGGGTGGAGGCGGTGAGCGCCGCTGAGCCGCAGAGCATGCCCCAGACCGTCGAAGCGGTGGACAGCGATGGGGAGTGGGTCGCTGTGAGGCAAGATCAGGTGCTGGCGGATGAGGACGGCTACACCAGGATCCTGCGGGTGGTGGACGAGAGGTACGATACGTATATCTTCTATCCCACCGTCCGGGCCTGCCTGGAGGCCAACTCGTTCGGCTATGTATTCGACCCGGAGAGCCTGGAATGGGTGCCGCCCCCGGAGACCGCTGCCGAGATGGAAGGAACGGACGCCAGCCTGATCCTCTGGGTGGACAAGGACCTCCGGGTGGACGACCAATACCGCAAGGCGGCTGATAAGATAGAGGAGTGGCACGCGTCCAGAGAGGAGTATCTGGCGGTCACCGTCCTGTGCGGCCTGCTGGGGCTGGTGCTGATGATATACCTGTGCTGCGCCGCAGGCCATAAGGCCGGGGTGGAGGGCATCTACCTCAATTGGTTCCACCGGGTGCCTGGAGATGTACTGCTGTTCCTCCTGGCTTTGGGCGGCGTGGGCGCGGTGAGCGCCGGGGTCTTCATCGTGGCTGACGCCTATGGGGACGCGCCTATGTTCATCCAACTCATCGGCGTGGGGCAGTCGGTGGCCATAGCGGCGGCCCTGGGCATAGCGGCGCTGTTGACGGTGTGCGTCCGGTGCAAGGCCCACACGCTGCTGCGCAACACATGGACGTGGAAGCTGTGCGCCTGGTGCTGGAGGCTGTTGGTACGGGCATTGGTCTGGCTGTGGGAACTGTTCGTGGCGACGGGACGGGCCGTCCAGGCCGTCCCGCTGATCTGGAAGGCGGTGATAGGCTGTATGGCGTATCCGATCTTTACGATGGCCACCATCCGATGGGCCACGGGGCTATGGCTGATCGTGACCTTCGTGGTGATGACCTACCTGTGCCGGTGGGCGTATCAGTGGAAGAAGATCCGCCGCGGTACACAGGAGATCATCGGCGGCAACCCCGATTATCACATCGATACCCGGTATATGCTCCCCGACCTCAAGGGCCATGCCGATGAACTCAATAACCTGGGCCATGCCATCTCGGCGGCGGTGGAGGACCGGATGAGGAGCGAGCATTTCAAGGCGGAGCTCATCACCAACGTGTCCCACGATCTGAAGACGCCGCTGACCTCCATCATCAATTACGTGGACCTGCTCAAGAAGGAGGACATCGACAACCCCAAAGCGGTGGAGTATATCGAGGTGCTGGACCGGAAGAGCCAGCGGCTGAAGAAGCTCACCGAGGATCTGGTGGAGGCGTCCAAGGCGTCCACCGGGAACCTGACGGTGGACCTGGAGCGGTTGGACTGGTGCCAGCTCATCGACCAGGCCCTGGCGGAGTGCGGCGACCGGCTGGCGGCCCAGGGGCTGACGGTAGTGCGCTCTCTTCCCGAGGGGCCGCTGTGGGTGGATGCGGACGGACGGCACCTGTGGCGGGTGCTGGACAATCTGCTCACCAATTGCGCGAAGTATGCGCTCCCGGGCACCCGGGTGTACGTGGACCTGCGGTGCAGCGGGGATCGGGCGGTGCTGTCGGTGAAGAACATCTCCCGCGACGCGCTGGACGTCCCTGCGGAGCGGCTCATGGAGCGGTTCGTCCGGGGAGACGAGTCCCGCAACGAGGCGGGCAGCGGCTTGGGGCTCTCCATCGCGCAGTCCCTGGCGGAGCTCCAGCATGGGCGGTTCGAGATCGCGATCGACGGCGATCTGTTCAAGGCGATCGTCACCCTGCCTCTGGCGGGGGACGACCCCAAGATCCCCATCGAGTTGAAGCTGTGAGCGGGAGACGCATCCATTCGGATCGACGACGAGACGGGGCCCGGGATCTTCCCGGGCCCCGTCTCAGTGTCTGGCGGGCGACCGCTGGGCGTGCCGCGCGGACGTGGGGCCCCAAAAGGTCCCCAGGCCCGGCGGTATTTTTTGTGAAAATCGTTTTTGCAATTTTTTCATCTCAGTCTTGCAAAAAACGCTTTAGTGGTGTAAAATACTGTATCGCATGAAAGCGCCACCTTCAATAAAGAAAGGATGTTGACAACGATGTCTATACAAAATGCCTACCTCCTGTCTGTGCTGGATGGTCTGAAGGCCCGCAGCGCCCATGAACCGGAGTTCCTCCAGGCGGTGGAAGAGGTCCTGGAGTCCCTGGAGCCCGTGATCGAGGCCGACCCCCGGTATGAGCAGCAGAACATCATCGGCCGCATCGTAGAGCCTGAGCGCGTGGTCATGTTCCGGGTGCCCTGGGTGGACGACAGCGGAAAGGTCCAGGTGAACCGGGGCTACCGGGTGCAGTTCAACTCCGCCATCGGCCCCTATAAGGGCGGCCTGCGCTTCCATCCCACCGTGGATCTGTCCGTGATCAAGTTCCTGGGCTTCGAGCAGATCTTCAAGAACTCCCTCACCACGCTGCCCATGGGCGGCGGCAAGGGCGGCTCCGACTTCGACCCGAAAGGCAAGAGCGACGGCGAGGTCATGCGTTTCTGCCAGTCCTTCATGACCGAGCTGCAGCGCCACATCGGCCCGGACACCGACGTGCCCGCCGGCGACATCGGCGTGGGCGCCCGGGAGATCGGGTACATGTTCGGCCAGTATAAGAAGATCCGGGACGAGTTCACCGGTGTGCTCACCGGGAAAGGGCTGAGCTACGGCGGATCCCTGGCCCGCACGGAGGCCACCGGCTTCGGCCTGTGCTACTTCGCCGACGCCCAGCTCCGGGACAACGGTATGTCCTTCCAGGGCAAGCGGGTGGTCATCTCCGGCTCCGGCAATGTGGCCATCTACGCCAACCAGAAGTGCACCCAGCTCGGCGGCAAGGTGATCGCCATGTCCGATTCCAACGGCTATATCGTGGACGAGAACGGCATCGATCACAAGATCATCAAGGAGATCAAGGAGGTCAAGCGGGCCCGCATCAAGACCTACCTGGAGTATGTGCCCACCGCCAAGTATGTGGAGACCGTGGCCGGCCAGCCCAACGGCCTCTGGACGGTCCCCTGTGATATCGCCCTGCCCTGCGCGACCCAGAACGAGATCTGCGAGGCCGACGCCAAGGCGCTGATCGCCAACGGCTGCATCGGCGTTTTCGAGGGGGCCAATATGCCCTCCACGCCCGGCGCGATCGCGGCATATCAGGCCGCGGGCATCCTGTTCGCCCCCGCCAAGGCGTCCAACGCCGGCGGCGTGGCCACCTCCGGCCTGGAGATGAGCCAGAACTCCGAGCGCCTGAGCTGGACCTTCGAGGAAGTGGACGCCAAGCTAAAGGGCATCATGGAAGGCATCTATGCCGCCTGTGCCGCCGCTGCCGAGAAGTACGGTATGAAGGGCAACATCCAGGCCGGCGCCAATATCGCCGGGTTCCTGAAGGTGGCCGACGCTATGCTGTGGCAGGGGATCTGAGGACGCATCGAAGCGGGCGGTGCTGAGAGAGGGCATGGCTTTGCCGTGCCATGACTGCGAGGCCATACGATGTCCCATATCTTTTCATAAAAACTATGTCCCCTGGAGCTCAGGCTCCAGGGGACATAGTTTTGCCATATAGAGGGCTGTTTGGCCGGAAACGAGACTTTTTGGAACGATGCGATCCCTGGCCCCTGCCCGTCCCCCTCTGCCCCGAAGGGCGCACGGCGTGCCGTTCGGCCGGTTGCGATGTTTAAGCGCCCGCCTTCTGGTAAAATATAGTATCACATCGTCACAGCTACAGAAGGGGGTCGAGGTATGACAGGAACGACTTACGGATATGTGCGGGTGTCCACCCACGATCAAAACGAGGCCCGGCAGGTCGCCGCCATGCAGGAGTTCGGCGTGGAAGAGAGGAACATCATGATAGAGAAGCTGTCCGGGAAGGACTTCAACCGCCCCGGATACCAGCAGCTCGTGAGGGGGCTGCGGCCGGAGGACGTGCTGGTGCTCAAGAGCATCGACCGCCTGGGGCGGGATTACGCGGAGATCCTGGAGCAGTGGGAGTTCATCACGAAAAAGCGAAAGGCAGCCATCGTGGTGTTGGACATGCCGCTGCTGGATACCCGGCAGGGGCGGGACCTCACTGGGACGTTGATCGCGGACATCGTGCTCCAGATCCTCAGCTATGTGGCGCAGACCGAGCGCGAGAACATCCGCCGGCGTCAGGCGGAGGGCATCGCCGCCGCCAAGGTGCGGGGCGTGCGCTTCGGGCCCAAACGCATGGAGCTGCCGGACGGCTTCGAGGACATGGCCGCGCTGTGGCGGGAGGGGGCCGTCTCCTCCAGGGACGCGGCAAAGGAACTGGGGATCTCCTATCAGACCTTCCTGCGCAGGGCGAAGGAGCCCCGCGCCATCACATGAGAACGCAGCAAGGATACCGGCCGCAGTTTGAAGAAAGCGCCCGTTTCCCTCTATGGACCGAGGGAAACGGGCGCTTTTTCTTTACATAGACGCGCCGCAGCATGGCCCTTCCCGGCGGGGCAGGTCCGTGGCCGGAACGATCATGGTGAAAATGTCCCTTGGATCTCTGGAAAGCGTGGATTTTCACCACTGGAGCGGCGGGTTTCCTGTTACAGGAAGTATACGACCTGTAACAGGGACAGCTCAACGTTTTCAATCATTATATCGGCAGCCCCGGCAAAGAAATAAGAGCAGATCTCATTTTTTTCAAACTTCGACCTGTTGTTACAAGTTTCATACATTTTGTAACGGATCCGACAGCGTATTTCGACCGCAGCCCGTCCGGTGCAGCGGACGGGCATGGTCGAGGGAAGGAGGCCGGGTCCCGATGCCGGGGATACGAAAAGCACACAGCCCCGATGACGGGCGGATCGTCCGATACGACACCATCAAGGTCAGGCTCTATCCCACCCAAGCCCAGGCCGAGCTGTTCGAGAACACCTTCGGCTGCTGCCGCTACATCTGGAACCGGATGCTGGCCGACCAACAGAGGTTCTATATCGAGACCGACGCCCACTTCATCCCCACCCCCGCCAAATACAAGAAGGAGGCGCCGTTCCTGAAGGACGTGGACGATCAGGCGCTCATCCAGGAGCACAACCGGCTGGCCCAGGCGTTCCGGGTGTTTTTCAAGGACCCGGGATGCTTCGGCTATCCCAGGTTCAAGAGGAAAAAGACCGACAGGGATTCCTTCACCGCCTGCAACCGCGTGTTCAGATCGGGTCCCACCATCTACATCACCAGGGACGCGATCCGCATGACCAAGGCCGGGCTCGTCAAGGCGAGGTTCTCCCGCCGCCCCAGGAGCGGTTGGAAGCTGAAACGGATCACGGTGGAAAAGACCCGTTCCGGCAGCTATCACTGCTATATCTTGTACGAGCAACGGGTGAGGCCGCCCCAGCCCGTGGTCCCGACGCCGGAGACCACCGTGGGGCTGAAGTATTCCATGGCCCACTTCTATGTGGCCGACGACGGGGCTATGGCGGACCCGCCCCACTGGCTCGAACGCTCCCAGGAGAAGCTGGCCGGGATACAGCGGCGGCTCGACCGGATGCAGCCCGGCTCCAGGAACCATCAGGAGGCGGTGCAGAGATACCGCCGGCTCCACGAGCACATCGCCAACCAGCGGCGCGACTTCATCCACAAGACGTCCCGGCGGATAGCCAACGCTTGGGACGCCGTGTGTGTGCGGGCCGACGCCCTGTCCGAGATGTCCAGAGAGCTGAGATGGGGCAACGTCCTGGATTCCGGGTACGGGATGTTCCGGGAGTGCCTGCGCTACAAGCTGGAACGGCAGGGCAAGCCCTTCCTCGTGGTGGACCGCTATTGGCCCACCACCCGCACCTGCTCCGTCTGCGGCCTGGTCCGGGACGCGGCCGCGCCCAGGGCCAGGACCTGGACCTGCCCCAGATGCGGCGCGGTGCACGACAGGGAGATCAACGCCGCAAAAAACATCAAGGCCCAGGGATTGGACCGATACCTCAGCAGTCAAGGATCGCGCGAGAGCGCGTGAAGCGGCCGCAGGCCGCCCCGACCGTGAGCCCGGCGAACGGGATCGCGGTCGGAAAGGAGGAGCAAGGGAACGAAGCGGACCTCGCTCCGATGTGCCGGCCGGGACGCCGGTGGATGCCCATGTCCCGGCTGGAGGCGTTGAGCAAAGCGCCGGGATCCTCCGCGAGCCCAGCGCTATGGGCCGTGTGGGGAGATGCGCGGCGGACCGCGCGCGGTCCCCGCCACGGCGCTTCGTTCAGCGCGCTCCAGGCCGGAAAGTGGGAAACGAGACACCGCCCTCCCTGCGGGGATCGCGGTGGAAGCCTGCCGGGCCCCCGCGCGGGGACAGGACGGCGGGCGTCCAAAACATCATGACTATGGAAAGCGGCCCCCGGGCGGGGGAGCGCAGATCGAGGAGGACATCATGCTTTGTATCACCATGAAACGCGGTGAGTATTTCACCGTGGGCAGCGACACCGTGGTCCTGTTCGACCAGCTCAGCGGTGAACGCGCCCACCTGACCATCCATGCGCCCCGGGAGGTCCCCATCGTCCGGGGCGAGGTGCTGGAGCGCCAGGGCAGACAACGGCCCGCCTGCCTCTCGGCCCTGCCGCCCCGAAAAAAATACCGATACAGACCGACAGCCGCCTTCCTCTGGAACGACGAGCGGGAGCGGGCGATCCGCGCCCTGGAGAAGCTCGCCGATCGATTGGAGGAGAACGGGACGGCGGCGGAAGCGGAGCTGCTCCGCGCCCAGATCGATCAGATCGTCCCGACCACATGGGAGGACGAGCTGACCAACAGAGCGATTTCATCCGGGTCGCGACCGGCTGGAATATAGTCCCGCGCTGGACGGTCCCCGCACCAAAGGCCACGGAGCAGGGACGATACGGCGCACCGCATCTTGCCGGGGCATGGACGCGCCGGCGCACCGAGACCTCTCAAAAAAATTCATTTGATTGGAAGGAGTCAATAAAATGAGGATCCAACACAATATTATGGCGATGAACGCCTACCGCAACTACACCAACAACGTGGCTGCGATGAAGAAGAACCTGGAGAAGCTCTCCTCCGGCTACCGCATCAACCGCGCGGGCGACGACGCCGCTGGTCTGGCCATCTCCGAGAAGATGCGCGCCCAGATCACCGGCTTGGAGACCGCCCAGAAGAACGCCAAGGACGGCATCTCCCTGGTGCAGACCGCCGAGGGCGCTCTGACCGAGGTCCACGACATGCTCAACCGCATGGTGGAGCTGGCCACGCAGTCCGCCAACGGCACCTATGACAACGACACCGACCGTTTCCAGCTCCAGAAGGAGATGGACCAGCTGCGCACCGAGATCAACCGCATCGCCGACAGCGCCAACTTCAACGGCATCAAGCTGTTCGACGGCTCCCTGTCCGGCGCTGACATCACCGCCACCGGCATCGACGTCAGCCAGATCGACATGGCCAAGGGCGTGGAAGTGGTGCAGGGCACCAACGGCGGCGGCTCCAACGGCGTGTACACCATCAATCTGGATAGCGCCCTCAGCGACGGCGACACTTTGACGCTCACCTTCGGCGGGCAGGCTGCTGCGGACCTCGGCGGCAACTTGGTGCTGACTTATGCTGACAGCGCGGGCACTGTCACTCCTGGCAAGACAGCCGGGGTCATCGCGCATGGCACCACGCTGGAGGAGCAGGCCACCAATATCATGAAGGCGTTGAAGGCGAATGCTGACGTCTCTAAGCACTTCGATATCACCACCGACGGCAGCTCCGTCGTCCTGACCAGTAAGATCGAGGGCAACAAGACCGCCGCCAACAGCGACACTGAGCCTATCACCAGCACCGTGACCAATGCCGTGATCGCCGATTCCAAGGCGACCAGTGATTTCGACAATACGACGACCGCCGCCGCAGACTCTACCGCTGGCGTCGCAAAATTCGACAAGATGTTCGAGGACGGCGCTGGCGGCGGTATCAACATCAGTGCCGGTGACCGTATCACTTTCGATGTCAAGATCGGCAATACCACAGCGACACTCACTGCTGTGGCTGGCGTCGATTTTGACATCAAAGACACGAACAAGGCTACGGGTAACGAGCTGATCAAGTTCCTGAACAGTGACAAAGCGGTCTTCACCGATGATGACAGCACCTTCATCGACGAGAGCAAAATCAAGTTCAGCGATCTGTTCACAGCCGCGGGCCTTCCGACCGCCACCACCGCCTATGGTCTGCAATTGACTCAGAAGAGCGGCCTTGTGGATATCTCCGCCACTGCCACTGCTGCGGAGATCAAGATCACCAACACCAAGCCCGATGGAGCTACGAAATCTGCTGCCGCTGCCGCTGGCACAGCTTCCGGCACCGCTGCCAAGGCGCAGGAGTACACGTTGAATCTGGATACTGGTGGTTCGCCTAACCTCTCCAACGGCGACAAGCTGACCATCGAGGGCAAGCTGACCGACGGCCGCACCTTCAAGTTCGACGTGGAGGCGGGCAAGGACTTCCAGGTGGGCAAGACCTACAACGAGACGATCAACAACCTGAAGGCCCTGCTGGAGAGCGACAGCTTCTCTGTGGCCCTGAAAGACAAGGACGGCAACGAGGTCAAACCGGCCAAGGGCTCCGACATCTTCGGCGACAACGCGGAGATCAAGATCGACGCCACCGCCGGTGGCGAGAAGTTCGTGAGCAACGCCAAGGGCACCATGGCCAGCCAGATCACCGGCCTGACCCTGACCAACGGCGACGCTGCGGCCATCTCTTCCTCGCTGAAGAACGGCGATCAAAAGACCTCCGCCGACTCCACCATCACCCTGAGCGAAGGTGTGTCCTACGGCGCGGTCGTGGAAGTGAACGGCCAGAAGTACGAGCTGGTCAAGAGCGCCTCCGACGTGTCCAACGGCCAGAACAAGGCTGTGGTGGTGGACGACATCAGCGACCTCTCCTCCGCTGCCAAGGCCCTGGCCAACGCCATCAAGGGCGATCTGGGCGACACCGATTATAAGATCACCGCCTCCAACGGCAAGGTCACCGTGGCCACCAAGAAGGTGGGCTCCACTGCCCAGGCCGTCAGCGCCTCCGCCAGCGGCGACAAGACCACCCAGATCGAGTTCACCCTGGATCCCAAGAAGATGCAGGCTGGCTCCACCGTCACCATCAACGGTCAGACCTATGAGTTCATCGACAAGGGCGGCAAGGCCACCGACAAGGCCAACCTGACCATCGAAGTGGCAGACTTCTCCAAGGAAACCGCCTCCAGCCTGGGCAGCGCCCTGGCCAAGCTGGCCAACGGCCAGAACGATGCCAGCGTCACCGTGGATGAGAACGGCAAGGTCACCGTGCGCGGCCTGGTGGACGGTGAGACCAACAAGATCGTCACGCCCACCGTCAAGTTCGACGGCGGCACCAGCGGCCTGACCCTCCAGATCGGCGATACCGCCGAGGACTTCAACAAGATGACCGTGTCCATCTACAACATGCACACCGCGGACATGGGCATCGGCGACATCCGCATCGACAACCAGGAGGACGCCGCCGCGGCCATCGACAAGATCAAGTCCGCGATCAACTACGTGTCCGACGTGCGCGGCACCCTGGGCGCGACCCAGAACCGTCTGGACCACACCATCAACAACCTGAGCGTCATGACGGAGAACATCCAGGACGCCGAGTCCACCATCCGCGACACCGACGTGGCCGCCGAGATGATGGCCTACACCAAGAACAACATCCTGATCCAGTCCGCCCAGGCCATGCTGGCCCAGGCCAATCAGGTGCCCCAGGGCGTGCTGCAGCTCCTGCAGTAAGAAGCGCGGCGATAGCCGCGCGGCCGATCGGAGCGTGACGACAAGGAGCGTCCGAGCCGTCGTGAGCGGCACGAGAGCGCACAAACGAGGGGGCGGGCCTTTCGGCCCGCTCCCTCTCGCTTACGGCATGGGGGAGCGGAGGTCCCGGTGCTGTTTTTATGGCGTGCGTCCCTGCCGTGCCGAAGAGGACGCGGGCGCATGGAAAAGAGGACCGGCGGAGCATCGCTCCGCCGGTCCTCTTTTTGCCGTGTGTACGGTCACGCCAGCTCTGCCGTATCCAGGGCGATCATCAGCTCCTCGTTGGTGGGGATGAGCAGCACCTTCACCTTGGAATCGATGGCGGAGATGATGGCCTCCTTGCCCCGGATGGCATTGGCGTCGGGATCCATCTTCACACCCATGAACTCCAGGCCGGAGGCGATGGCCATGCGCTGATCGGCGTCGTTCTCGCCCACGCCGGCGGTGAAGATGATCGCGTCCACCCCGCCCATGGCGGCGGCATACGCGCCGATGTACTTCTTCACGCCGTAGTTGAACATATCCAGGGCCAGGGCCACCCGATCGTTGCCGCTGTCCCGGGCCGCGCACAGGTCCCGGAAGTCGGAGGACACGCCGGACACGCCCAGCACGCCCGACTTCTTGTTGAGCACGCTGACCATCTCCTTGATGTCCATGCCATGCCGGCTCATCAGGTACTCCAGCACGCCTGCGTCCAGGTCGCCGGAACGGGTGCCCATAGGCAGTCCGGCCAGGGGGGTGAAGCCCATGGAGGTGTCCACGCTCTTCCCGCCGGACACCGCGGCGATGGACGAGCCGTTGCCCAGGTGGCAGGAGATGAGCTTCAACGCCTCGATGGGCTTGCCCAGCATGTCGGCAGCCCGGTGGGTGACGTAGCGGTGGCTGGTGCCGTGGAAGCCGTAGCGGCGCACCTTGTCCTGCTGGTAATACTCGTAGGGCAGGGGATAGACATAGGCCACGGGGGGCATGGTCTGGTGGAAGGCGGTGTCGAACACCGCCACTTGGGGCACGCCGGGGCCCATGACGGCGGTGCACGCCTTGATGCCGGTGATGTTGGCGGGGTTGTGCAGGGGGGCCAAGGGGACGTTCTCCTCCAGGGCGGCCATCACCCGGTCGTCGATCCTGACGGAGCGGGCGAAGGTCTCCCCGCCGTGGACCACGCGGTGGCCCACGGCGTCGATCTCGCTCATGGAGGAGATGACGCCGCCCAGGGGATCGACCAGGGCGGCCAGCACCGCCTGGATGGCTTCGGCATGGGTGGGCATGGCCACGTCCGCAGCGTCCACGGTGGGTTTGCCGGGGGCCTTATAGGTGAACTTGCCGTCGATCCCGATGCGCTCGCACAGACCCTTGGCCAGAACCTCCTGGCTGTTGGTGTCGAGCAGCTGATATTTCAGGGAAGAACTACCGGCATTGATCACGAGGACTTTCATGTTCCGCACTCCTTTTGCTTTGGGCCGCGCGCGCTGCGGTCCCTTGAGATGACTGGGACGATCGGGTCTTTACTTTGGCGTGGCCAGTGTATATAATGGGGCATCATGGGGACGGCCAAAGCCGCTAAGATCATTGGACGGTCCTATAGACAGACATATTATACTACGCTGGCGGCAATATCGCAAGCATTTTTCTCGTTTTTGACAAAAGGGCCCGGAGCGGGCGCCCCGCAGGGAACGATCGGATCGAAGGGAGGGCCTCCGGATGACGGTGGTGGGCATAGTGGCGGAGTACAATCCTTTTCATGCCGGACATGCCCATCATGTGCGGGAGACCCGCCGCCGTCTGGGCGGATGCGCGGTCGTCGCGGTCATGAGCGGCAATTTCGTGCAGCGGGGGGACTGCGCCGTGCTGGACAAATGGACCAGGGCCAGAGCGGCCCTGGAGGGGGGCGTGGACCTGGTGCTGGAGCTGCCCACCGTCTGGGCGGTCTCCTCGGCGGAGGGGTTCGCCCGGGGGGCGGTAGGGCTCCTGGAGGCCACGGGCGTGGTGGGCCACATCTCCTTCGGCAGCGAGCGCGACGATGTGGACGGGCTGCAGAAGGTGGCCGCCTGTCTGGACAGCACGGCCTATCAGGCCATGCTGCGCCGGTTTTTGGACCAGGGGCTGTCCTTCGCCGTCTGCCGTCAGGCGGCGGTGCGGGAGCTGCTGGGGGAGGAGCCGGCCGGCCTGCTCTCACAGCCGAACGGCAACCTGGGCGTGGAGTATCTCCGGGCCCTGAGCGTGCTGGGGAGCTCCATCCGCCCCATGACCGTCCTCCGGGCGGGGGCCGGACATGATGAGGGCGGGCACCCTCAGTACCCCTCCGCCTCCTGGCTGCGGGAGCGGATGCTGGCCGACGGGGCGGGCTCGGACGACCTGGCCAGCCTGAGCTTTGGCGAACGGGCCGCGTTGGCCCGGCTGCGGGCCATGACGCTGGAGGACTTCCGGGCGCTGCCCGACGGCAATGGCGGACTGACCGACCGGCTGTATCAGGCCGTGCGCCGGGGCCGGACGCTGGAGGAGGTATACGCCCTGGCCAAGACCAAGCGGTACGCCCATGCCCGCATCCGGCGCATGGCGCTGTGGGGGGCGCTGGGGCTGAGGGAAGCCGACCGGCCCGGCCGTCCCCCCTATCTGCGCGTCCTGGGGGCCAACGAGCGCGGCCGGGAGGTGCTGCGGGAGATGCGGGACAAGGCCGCGCTGCCGGTGATCGCCAAGCCCGCCCACGGCCGGGGGATGCCCTTGCTGGAGCTGGAGGCCCGGTGTACGGACTTCTACCAGCTGTGCCGGCGGGGGCCCGGCCCCTGCGGGATCGAATGGACCAGCAGCCCGGTGATGCTCCAGCGCGCAGGGCGGTCTTGCCATCCCTGCAAATGATTCACAGTTTATTGATTACTTTTCCCACCACACGGGCTATAATGCTGTCAAAGCCCGTATCTAAGGAGGCGTCTCTCGTGATATATCGAAACGATCATCCTGGCCTCATCGACCGCTTTTGTGCCAAGCACCCCCGCTTCGGCATATCGAACCTGATGCTGTACATCGGGATCGCCCAAGTGATCGTGTTCTTCCTGGACCTGTTCTCCAGAGGGATGTTCAGTAGCCTGTTGTGCTTTTGGGGCCCGGACATCCTCCGGGGCCAGGTCTGGCGGCTCGTGACCTTCGTCGTGGCCCCCAACAACTCCAATCCCTTCTATCTGCTGCTGGGCTGCTACGTCTACTATTGGACGGGCCAGATGCTGGAGCGGGAGTGGGGCACGGCCAAGTTCAACTTGTTCTATCTCAGCGGGGTGGTGCTGTCCGCCGTGTCCGCGCTGGCGCTGACCCTGTTCCAATCCGGCCTGATGATCCTGCTGGAGCGGGCCGGACTGTCGTCCATAAACCTGGCCTACTACCTGAACCTGTCCATATTCCTGGTGATCGCCACCTTATATAGCGAGGCGCAGGTGCTGTTCATGTTCGTCCTGCCCATCAAGATGAAATGGCTGGCCCTGGTGGATGTAGTGCTCATCCTGGTGGAAGTGATCCGGTACGGCCAGATGGGCTGGTGGGCCTTCGCCCTGTTCCCCCTGGCCAGCTTCGTGAACTATTTCATCTTCACCTGGCCGTTCTGGTCCATGAAGCTGGGCTTCGCCCGCCGCCGGGTGGACCCGCAGGTGATCGATTTCAAGCGGGCCCGGAAGCAGGCGGAGAAGAAGGCCCGGGAGACGGGAGGCTATCTGCACAAATGCGCGGTGTGCGGCCTCACCGACCAGGACGACCCCGACATGGAGTTCCGCTATTGTTCCAAGTGCGACGGCTACTATTGCTATTGCGCGGACCACATCAACAACCATATCCATATCCATTGAGACCGGCACAGGCGTCCCGCCGGCGGGACGCCTGTGTGAGCGCGGCAAGGCCCTCCCCCAGCGGGAGGGCCTTGCCGTCTCCCGGAAGATATGGCAAGATAAGAAGGATATCCCACCGATACGTGAAGGAGTGACCCCTATGAGATCATCGCACCGCATCTATGGGCTGCTGCTGGCCCTGCTGCTGGCGGTCGGGCTGGTCCTGCCCGCCTTGGCGGACGCCCCCACCACCCAGGCCACGATCCTGTTCACCCACGACATGCACTCCCATCTGCTCCCCGCCGTGGACGAGAGCGGCAGGGAGTACGGCGGCTATGCCCGCCTGAAAACGGCGATCGACCGGCAGAAAGACGCCTATCCGGACGCCATCTTGGTGGATGGCGGCGATTTCTCCATGGGCTCTTTGTTCCAGACCGCCTATGCCGATTCCGCCCTGGAGCTGCGGGTGATGGGGGCGCTGGGGTATGACGCCGCCACGTTCGGCAACCACGAATATGACTACCGCCCGGCGGGGCTGGCGGGGATGCTCGACGCTGCCCTGGCCAGCGGGGACCCCCTGCCCGCCATCGTGGAGGCCAACTACCTCCCCCCGGAGCAGGGCCAGGAGGGCTATGACGCGGACAGCCAGGCGGTGTGGGACGCCTTCCGGGACTACGGCGTGTCCGACTATCTGCTGATGGAACGGGGCGGGGTCTGGTATGCCCTGTTCGGCATCTTCGGCCTGGATTCCGACGCTTGCGCCCCCATGTCCGGCATGGTGCTCCACGACCGGATCGAGGTCGCCCAGCGGGTGGTGGACGAGGCCAAGGCCAAGTGCTGGGAGGAGAACGGTGTCCAGCCCCTGGTGGTGTGCCTGTCCCACTCGGGCACCGACAGCAAGGGGAAGGGCGAGGACTATGAGCTGGCCCAAAAGGTGGACGGCATCCACCTGATCGTGTCCGGCCATACCCATAGCACCCTGCCACAGCCCATCCAAGTAGGGGACACCTGGATCGTGTCCGCCGGGGAATACTCCAAGAACCTGGGCCTGGTGACCATGGACTACAGGCCCGACGGCAAGTCGGAGCTCACCGGCTACGAACTCATCCCCATCGACGGCTCTTGGAAGGACGACCCCGGCATCGCCCGGCTGGTGGAGGGGTACAAGGAAGAGGTGGACGAGAACTACTTGAGCCGGTTCGATATGTCCTTCGACCAGGTGCTGGTCCACAATCCCTACCCCTTCGAGAGCGTGGACCAGTTGTATGCCACCCGCCACGAGTCCACCCTGGGCGATCTGCTGTCGGACGCCTACAAATGGGCGGTGGAACAGGCCACCGGAGAGCCGGTAGATTTGGCGCTCACCGCTTCCGGCGTGGTCCGGGAGTCGTTCGCCGTGGGGGACATCACGGTGTCCGACGTGTTCAACGCCGCGTCCCTGGGGATCGGCGCGGACGGGGTGCCGGGCTATCCCCTGGTGGCGGTCTACCTCACCGGTGCGGACGTGAAGAACGCGCTGGAGGTGGACGCGTCCGTCTCCCAGCTCATGCCTGCGGCCCGGCTGTACTACTCCGGCGTGGGGGCGTACTACAACACCAACCGGATGTTCTTCAACAAGGTGGCGGCGGCCTCCTTCCTCCGCAGCGACGGCAGCACCGAGGCCATCGACGACGACCGGCTGTACCGGGTGGTCACCGGGCTCTATTGCGGCCAGATGCTGGGGGCGGCGGAGAGCTCCTCTTTCGGCCTGCTCACCATCACGGCCCGGAACGCCGACGGGACCCCCATCGATATGGATGCGCTGGAGGACTATATCGTCCACGATCCTCAGGGGAACGAGGTGAAGGAGTGGCACGCCATCGCCTCCTATCTCCAGTCCATGGGCGGGGAGATGGACGAGCGGTACGCTCAGCCGGACGGGCGCAAGATCGTGGAGGCGAGCTGGTCTCCGTTGAAGCTGCTGATGAGCCCCAACAAGTTCACGTTCATCGCCGGGGCGGCGGTCCTTGTCGCCATCGCGCTGGTGGCGCTGCTGGCGTGGTCGATCGTCCGCCGGCGGCCCGGCACGGGCGCACACACGCGGGTTGGGGGCTTTGCGGCCACCGGGGCAAAAAAAATATCCCCCCGGTTGGAGGAGCGGCCGGAAGGCCGCTCCTCAACGCGTTCCTGGGGGGACGACCGTTCCCCGCCGCGCACGCTCCCTTGACAACGTCCGTGCCCCACGTTATAATAAGTTGTAAAAATCATACTAATTATATTTGTTGGTCCAGTCTAGAAAGGGGGAGCATGGGATGAAAGATCGCAAAGGCCGGTCATCTGCCGCCGTGTGGGCGGCGGGCCGGGAAGAAAGCCATGATGGGAGGGACGCGTCATGAAGATGAAGATCCCTCGGGACAAGTTCCTCAGTACGGTGCGAGTGGGGGACAAGGGCCAGATCGTCATCCCCAAGGAGGTCCGGGAGATGTTCGAGATCGAACCCGGGGACAGCCTCCTGCTGATGGCCGACGAGAAGAAGGGCATCGCCATCGTGGCCTTCGACGGGATGATGGACTTCATGAACGAGTCCATCCGTCAGGCCAGACAGGAGAACGAGGAGGGCGCACGATGAACGCCATCCAGATCATGGGCCTCACCAAAGAGTACGCCGGCCGCCGGGTGGTGGACGAGCTGGATCTGTGCGTCCCGGCAGGGGAGCTGTTCGCCCTTCTGGGGGTGAACGGAGCGGGGAAATCCACGACCATCCGGATGCTGTCCTGCCTCACCGTCCCGACGCAGGGGGACGCCCTGCTCATGGGCCGCAGCGTGTGCACCCGGAGCCACCAGGCCAAGGAGGTCTTGGCCGTCTCCCCCCAGGAGACGGCGGTGGCGCCCAACCTCACCGTGGAGGAGAACCTGGATCTGATGGTGGGCATCTACGGCTGCCCCAAAGAGCGCACCGCCCAGATGATGGACCGGCTCGGCCTGGGCCCATGGGTGAAGGCCCGCGCCAAGACGCTGTCCGGCGGGTGGCAGCGCCGGCTGTCCATCGCCATGGCGCTGGTGTCCCGGCCCGAGGTGCTGTTCCTGGACGAGCCCACCCTGGGGCTGGACGTGCTGGCCCGGCGGGAGCTGTGGTCCGTCATCCGTGGGCTGAAGGGGCACACCACCATCGTCCTGACCACCCACTACTTAGAGGAGGCCGTGTCCCTGGCCGACCGGATCGGCATCATGAACGCAGGCCGCCTCCGGGCGGTGGGGACGGCCCAGGAGCTGGAAGCGCTGGCGGGCTGCGACAGCTTCGAGGACGCTTTCGTGGCCCTGGCCGGAGAGGGGGCGGCGTCATGAGGGCGGCGGCGTTTGCCAAACGGAACGCGAAGGAACTGCTCCGCGATCCGCTGACCATGTTCTTTGGGCTGGGCTTCCCCCTGGTGCTGCTGGGGCTGATGACCCTCATCCAGCGCAACGTCCCGGTGCACGTCTTCGAGCTGGAGTTCCTGGCCCCGGGCATCGCGCTGTTCGGCTGCACCTTCATGGCGCTGTTCTCCGGCCTGCTGATCGCCAAAGACCGCACGTCCGCCTTCCTGGCCCGGCTGGCGGCGTCCCCGATGACGGCCGCGGACTTCCTCCTGGGCTATCTGCTGCCCCTGCTGCCCATGGCGGTAGGGCAGAGCATGGTCTGCATGGCGGCGGCGGTGGCGTTGGGCCTGCCGCTGAGCTGGAACCTGCTGGCGGTAGTGGCCTGCCTGATCCCGTCGGCGCTGCTGTTCATCGCGCTGGGCCTGCTGTGCGGCACCCTGTTCAACGACAAGCAGGTGGGAGGCGTGTGCGGGGCCATCCTCACCAACGCCACCGCGTGGCTGGCGGGCATCTGGTTCGACCTGTCCTTAGTGGGCGGGGCGTTCAAAGCGGTGGCCTACGTCCTCCCCTTCGTCCATGGGGCGGACGCGGCCAGAGCCGCTCTCGCGGGGGATTGGGCCGCTGTCCCGGGCCATCTGATTTGGGTGCTGGCATGGGCCGCGCTCATCGGCGGCATCGCGGCCGCTGCGTTCCAACGCAAGCTGGCGCGGCAGTAGCACGGACGACGAAGGCGGAGGGCCTAGGCCCTCCGCCTTCCGCCTTCTGCGGCCAGGGTGGACAAATGCCCTCCGGCGTGATATAATGTCCAGAACGATCGCTGCGGTCTTTGACGCGGCGGCGGGAAAAGGCCGACCGGCCTGGGGTAGAGAGGGACCCGCGCCATGGGAGCGGCGCTCTTATGGCTTGAACACATCGGAGGGATCTCAACATGTCAGACATGAACCAAAACCATGCCTCGGAACGCCCGTCCCCCCAAGGCGGCGAACGGCGTCAGGAGCCCCGGCGCAAGCGGCGCCGCCGCCCCATCGTGCTGACCATCATCATCCGCATCTTCCAGCTCATCGGCACGCTGCTGCTGATCGGGATCGTCACCGGCTGCTTCATGGTGTGCTACGCCGCCGTCTATGTGCGCACGGCGGTCATGCCCAAGACCTACCTGGACCTGTCCTCCTACTCGATGAATGAGAACTCGGTGATCTATTATCAGGACAAGCAGACCGGAGAATTGGTGGAGCTCCAGACCCTGGTGGGCAGCGAGAACCGGGAATTGGTGGAGTACAAGGACATCCCCGAGGACCTGATCAACGCCTTCATCGCCATCGAGGACAAGCGCTTCCGCTCCCACCACGGTGTGGACTGGCGGCGCACCGGCGCGGGATTGCTGCGCATGTTCACCGGCGGCAACATCCAGGGCGGCTCCACCATCACCCAGCAGCTCATCAAGAACGTCACCGAATATGACGACGTCACCGTCACCCGGAAGATCCTGGAGATCTTCACCGCCTTGGAGCTGGAAAAGAACTACGGGAAAGAGGAGCTGCTCACCTTTTACCTCAACAAGATCTACCTGGGCAACGGCTGCTCCGGCGTCCAGGCCGCGTCCCAGTACTACTTCGGCAAGAACGTGTCCGACCTCACCCTGGCCGAGTGCGCCAGCCTCGCAGGGATCACCAACAACCCGTCCCTCTATGCCCCTTACGGCATGGTGGACGTG
Organism: uncultured bacterium; assembly: GCA_947643715.1. Lineage (GTDB taxonomy): Bacteria > Bacillota > Clostridia > Oscillospirales > Oscillospiraceae > Enterenecus. The sequence goes on along the minus strand of CANRXB010000011.1, from coordinate 45,856 downwards.
GTGCGTTATCAGTGCAAGGAATGCAAGCTCTACTCCTTGACGAAGGACGACGTGTGCGAGTACTGCGGGGCGAAGCATTCTTATGATAATGGCTCGGTGTGGACCAACCGGGACTTCAACAAGTCCCGGCAGGAGCGCATCCTGAAGGAGATGGCCAAAGAGGACATCTCGCCGGACGGGGCCTACATCACCGAGGCAGAACGGGACGCCGCTATCGCCCAGCCTCTGGTGTTCAGGCGTGACGTACAAGGGTCCCAGGACGATCCGGACCACTTGGAGGACAAGGCCCCGTCCACAGTGTACCCATGGTACGTGGAGGCCGCCATCACCGAATCCATCGACACCCTGCGGGAACACACCCAGCTCAGCGAAGAGATGTGCCGCCAGAGGGTGTTCAGCGGCGGACTGTCCATCATCGTGGCCTACGACCCCGATGTGCAGGCGGCGGTGGACGCCATCTATAACGACCGGGCCAATCTGGACCAGGTGTCCTCCCGTACCGGCCAGCGGCTCATGTCCGCCATCACTGTGGTGGACAATTCCACCGGCTACGTGGTAGCCATGGGCAGCACCCAGGAAAAGACGGTGAACCGGGGCTGGAACACGCCGGTGGACACCAAGCGTCAGCCCGGTTCCTCCATCAAGCCCTTGTCCGTATACTCTCCCGGCCTGGAGATGGGGCTGATCTCCCCCGCCACCGTGGTGGACGACAATCCCTTCCAGCTCAATGGAGGCATCTGGCCCACCAACGCCCCCGCCGGTTATCGGGGCCTGACCACGATCCTGGATGCGGTGACACGGTCGGTGAACACCGTGGCCGTGCGGGTGCTGGATCAGGTCACGCCCCAGACGTCTTATGAGTATATGACCCAGCGGTATGGCATCACCTCCCTGGAGCCTTACTTGGTGACCAGCACAGGCCAGATAAAGTCGGACATCGACCGCAGTCCCTTGGCCATGGGCGGCTTGACCCGGGGCGTGTCCACCTATGAGATGGCGGCGGCCTTCGCCACCTTCCCCCGCAACGGTGCTTTCACCAAAGCCACCACTGTGCTGGAGATCCGGGACGCCAACAAGACCGTGATCGTGGACAACCGCCCCAAGACGGAATACGTCATCAAGAACACCACCGCTTATTATATCAACTCCATGCTCACCAACGCCGTCGCCGCAGGGACCGGCACAGGGGCCCGCATCTCCGGCCAGACCGTGGCCGGCAAGACGGGCACCACCAACGACTGGTACGATCTGTGGTTCTGCGGCTACACCTCCTACTACACCGCCGCAGTGTGGACAGGCTATCCCAACAGCGAAGTAATCAACCGCACAGGCTACAATCCATCGGTGCCCCTGTGGCAAAAGGTCATGGCCATCCTCCACGAAGAAAAGGAGAACAAGGCTTTCGACGTGCCGGATACCCTGAACACCTATTCCATCTGCCGGGACTGCGGCAAGCGTTCCACTCCGGACTGCGAGCTCGACGTGCGGGGCAGCCGGGTGCAGTCGTTCCGGCTGTTCGCAGCAGACGCCCCGCAGGGCTACTGCGAGTGCCACGCGCCGGTGGACATCTGCCTGGACAGTCCAATCCTGGATGCCAACAGCAACCCCACCGACCGCTATCATCTGGCCGGAGAATTCTGCCCGGAGGACCGGGTCAAGACGGTCTATATGGTGAACTACGAGCGGGAGCTGGCGTCCGCTTCCGTCCACGTGGGGGACGCGAACGCGTTGCTGAGTTATTACGAAGCGATCCCGGAGCACCTGCGCTATTGCTATGTCCACACCTCCGTGCCGGAGCCTTCGCCCCCAGTGCCAACAGACGATCCCCCGGTCCAGCCTTCCGACTGGACGTTCGAGACGCCGGAACCGTCCGAGGATCAGCCCATCATCCCACCCAGCATGGACCCCTGGCCCAGTATGGACCCGGTGCCAAGCTTCGACCCGCTGCCCAGCTTTGAGCCGTCCCCGCCCATCGAGACGCCGAACGACGATCCCTTCGTCCCGGTGGGCGACTGGGGCGATATGTGGGGCACAGGATGAGCTCATAGACATGCCCGTCCAGCGAGCGGGGCTCCAATGTCCGGCATGTGGAGCCGATCAGCAAGAGACACTTTCAAACAAGGCAGCCACAGACGCTTCGGCGTCATGTGGCTGCCTTGCCATTGGGGGCATCTGTGTGCTCTGGGGATAGGAGTGTGGTTAGACGCTCGAACGCCGGCAGACAAGATTGCCGGCGATGGGAACCCCACAGGTGTGCTCAAGGAGGGGCTGGCCAAAAGATAAAATTGCCCGTTGACAAACGTATCGAGATATGGTAACATGAACCTTGCATTTAAGCGGTCCTTGATTTGGAGAGATGTCCGAGTGGTTTAAGGAGCCGGTCTTGAAAACCGGTGACCCGAAAGGGCCGTGGGTTCGAATCCCACTCTCTCCGCCAGATCAAAAGTCCATCGATACGTTTTTCGGCATGCGGAAGTACCCAAGTGGCCGAAGGGGCTCCCCTGCTAAGGGAGTAGGCGGGTAAAACCGTGCGAGGGTTCAAATCCCTCCTTCCGCGCCAAAAGCAAAGCCTTGAATCTCAATGGGTTCAAGGCTTTTTTGCCGTCTATTTTCGGGGTTTGACCCTTTAATTTACCCTTTACAGGTTATTTACCCTTTCGCGGCCAGCCCGTCATAGTAACTCTGCATCCGCGCCGCCGTGTCCTTCATCATCTGTTCAGATGTGTGGGCGTAAACGTTCAGTGTGAAGGAGGCGGTGGCGTGGCCCAACAGGTCCTGGACGCTTTTAATGTCCGCGCCGCTTGCAATGGCTACGGTCGCCGCCGTGTGCCGGAGGTCATGGGGCCTTGCGTCTGGACGACCAATGCTGGCAGCAATGGCTTTGAACCGTTTGTAGAAGGTGTGGATAGCATAGTGGCCTCCAGCTTCATCTGTGAACACTAAATCGTCCGGGTTGCTCCAGGCCGGACCAGCCCTCAAGCGGCTCTCAAGCTGCTTCACCCGCTCGGCCCGGAGGTATTCAAAGGCGATGGGCGGCGGCTCGATGGTGCGGGGCTTGCCGCTCTTGGTGCTGGGGGCAATGTAGTACCGCCCCCCTTTGGTATTCTCTTTCTGGAGCTGTTGGCTTACTGTGATCCTACCCTTCTCAAAGTCCACCTGTTTCCAGGACAGGCCCAAGCACTCCCCTTCCCGCAGACCGGCAAACAGGCACAGGGCGTAGGCGTTACGCATGGGAGAGCTGTCAATAGCCACGAGGAACAGAGGAATCTCATCATCCGCGAGCGGGCGAATTTCCTTGCGCTCTGCCTTTGGCAGTTCTGCTGCGTCACAGGGGTTGACGGCGATGATCCCCTGCTTCAGGGCCACGCTGAACGCTTTGTGCATGATGGCGCTGGTGTTCTTGACCGTCTTTCCAGATAGGCCCGCTCGGGTCATGGAGTTGTACAGGCGCTGAATGTGGGCGCCCTTGATTGCCTGGAGCTCCATTGCTCCAATGGCGGGTATGATGTGGTTCTTTATGGAGGCCCGGTAGCTCTGGAGCGTCAGCGGCTTCACCTTGTTCTCGCAAAATGTGGCGAGCCATTCTTCCATCCATGCGGCTACGGTGATTTTGTTGGGGGCCTGATATGTGCCCTTGTCTATGGCGGCAGTGATTTGCGCCAGCTTTTGCCTAACCTCCTTTTGTGTGGAGCCGTAGACACTGCGCTGGATCTGTTTCCCGGTCCCCGGGTCCCTGCCTACAGTATACCGGGCCTCCCATCTCCCATCAGGCCGCTGCCGGATGGTGCCGCCGCCCTGGGCGTTGCGGGTTGATTTTCTTGGCATTGAAATTCCCTCCAAATTCTGATAAGATAGAGGGGCAGTAGGCCCGCAAAGTTTACTGCCCCTATAGCCGTCCCTGGTGTGTCAGCACCGGGGGCGGTTTTTATTTGCCTTGACCCGATTCTCCATAATTACTAATCATATTTCGCTTTAGGAAACAACTCCTTCACTTTGGCATATTCTTCAGTTTCTGCCTTGTCTAAAATATTGTTTATCATCAAGCTGAAATGTTCACTGGAATTTCTTATCATGGCGTCCAAAATGCCTTGTTCTGAGATACTCACTTCTCCTACATCATGCCACTGCCCTTCTGGAGTTTCCTCTGAAAAGTGGTCATATATGTCCGAGTAGTAATCTAAAGCCCGGCTTAAATCTCTAAGTCCAAAGAAAAATGAAGAATCTACAATAACTTCATTCAGCAACCAGCCGAGCCTCCTAATGATGGGATTTTGGGATGTAATGCGTGCATCTCTGATTGCTGAAACCATATCACCCGCTCGCTGCGTGAAGCCAAAATATTCGCAAGCATCTCTCATGCCCACGTCCGCTGTCCTGTAATCTGTTAGCCCAAGTAACCAATCCGCAGATACATCCAGTGTTTTGCAAATAGCTGTCAGCCTTTCCGTATCTGGCCTACTCTGCCCACTCATGTATAGAGATATTGTCTGCCTCTGAATTGTAACATATTGCGATGTAATTTTATCGGCCAATGTAGTTTGATTTTCCCCACGCTCTTTCATAATTTCTCGAAGCCTTGTAGCAAAAACGCTGTTTTCGGTGCTGTATGCTGGATCGTTTTTCCGGGGCATATTTATCCCTCCTGTGTTTCAAACTGTTGCACTTTAAGAGAATAGGGTTCTAAATCTTGACGTATCGTATTATTGCGAGTAAAATAAAAAGCGCAAGAGAAAGGAACGCACATATAGTAACACCGTCCCGGCCTCTTGTCAAGCATAAGATAAACGAAAAAAGGAGGGTTTGGAAAAATGGCAGCAGTCACATTAAAGGAACTGGCCGTAGAGGAACGCCGGGAGTATTACCGGCAATGGCGGGCCAAGAACAAGGACAAGGTGCGGGAGAACAACCGCCGATATTGGGAGCGCCGGGTGGCAAAAAAGGCCCAGGCAGAACGGGGGGCAGGCTAATGGTGGACAAGCTGGAGCCCCTGGCCGTGGGCACCACCGAGGCGGCGCGGCTGTTGGGGATATCGCGTCCCACGTTGTATCAGCTCTTGAACCAGGAGGGCTTCCCCAGTTTCCGGGTTGGCGGTCGGGTGCTTGTCAGCGTGGCCGGGCTGCAAGGCTGGATCGACCAGCAGACGGCGGCAAAGGCGGGTGCAGGATGATGCAGGACAATAAGAACGCCGCCCCGGTGTTGCAGCACCAGGACGGCCAGGTGGAAACGGGGCCAGCCTCACAAGCAGGGCCACATCTCCACCACAAGGATACCACACCCGCCCCGCTGGGGCAAGCGGTAAAAATCAGCGATTTTTTGAGCACAGGCGAGCAGAACGCCATCCCCCTGCGGCACCTGTGGGACCTGCTGCACCTTCCCGCTCGGACGATCCGATCGATGATCCGGGCGGAGAGGATGAGCGGGACGCCGATTCTGGAGAGCAGCAAGGCGACCGGTGGCTACTATCTACCCGGCAACGACCACGAGCGGGCGCGGTGCGTCCAGAGTCTGAGACAGAGGGCCGCTGAGATCGTCAAGGTGGCTGACGCGATCGAGGGGGCGGGCATTTGACAGCACAAGATATCCTCTCCCGCCTCCAGGGAGTGAAGGGTGGCCACGGCCAGTGGACGGCCCGGTGCCCCGCCCACGATGACAGGCAGAACAGCTTATCAGTGGGCGAGGGCAAGGACGGACGGGTGCTCCTGCGCTGTCACGCTGGCTGCGATGTAGACAAGATTGTCACCGCCCTGGGGCTCTCCCCCGCCGACCTATTCCCGGACAAGCCCGGCCACGCCATCGGTTGGAACGATACCCCTTCCACCGAAAAGACGGGTCGCGCCCCGGTGGTAGCTACATACCGATACCTGGACGGGAACGGGAACTTGCTGGCGGAAAAACTGCGGCGGGCGGACAAATCGTTTACCTGGAGACAGCCCGACGCCCGTCACGGATGGATCTATAGCCGAAAGGGTGTCCCAAATCGTCTTTATGTCGGCGGGGAGCTGACTGGGGCCGTGTTCGTCTGCGAGGGCGAGAAAGACGTGGACACTCTCCACCACCTGGGGTACAACGCCGCCAGTGGTGCTGACGGGGCAGGACCGGGGAAGTGGCGCAAAGAATACACCGAACAGCTTCGGGGCCGCTCTGTGTGCGTGCTCACGGACAATGACGAGGTGGGCCGGGCCTACGCCGCTGAGACCTGTAACGCCCTCCACGGCGCTGCCTCCAGCGTCCGGTTGCTGGACATCGCCGCAGTGTGGCCGGAGGTCCCTCAGCATGGGGATGTGTCCGATATGGTGGCGGCACTGGGCCCAGAGCGGGCCTGTGAGTTGATCGCCCAGTTGATCGCCGCCGCGCCGGAGTGGGAGCCCCAAGAGGCACCCGACCCGCTGTTTTCCCTATTCAAGCCTCTGGAGGACTTCCCAGAGGAGGAAGCAAAATGGCTCGTTCCAGGATGGATACCGGCGGGGCAGATATCTGTGATCGCAGCGGACGGCGGCATTGGTAAAACCACGCTGTGGTGCCACATCATCGCCGCACTGAGCAACGGGACCACCTGCGTTCTTGATCCACCTGGATTCACCCGGGAACCCATGCGGATCATGTTCCTGACCACTGAGGACAGCGTGAGGAAGAAGCTACGGAGAAAGCTGCGTCTGGCTGGGGCGAATATGCGGAACATCATCACCCCGGATTTTGTGGGGGACCGTTCCGGGTTGCTCCATAAGCTGAAATTCGGTTCGCAGGAGCTGGAACAGGTGTTACGCCACTTTCGGCCCGCTCTGTGCGTTTTTGACCCGATACAAGGCTTCACGCCGCCAAAGGTCAACATGGGGAGCCGGAACGAGATGCGGGATTGCACCGCCCAGCTCATCACCATCGGCGAGGACATCGATACCACGGCGCTGATCGTCTGCCACACCAACAAACGCAAGGGAGCCTATGGGCGGGACCGTATCGCGGACAGCGCCGATATCTGGGACATCGCCCGGTCTGTGCTAATGGCAGGGTTCACGGAGGACCAGGGTATCCGCTACCTGTCCAACGAGAAAAACAACTACGCCCCACTCCAAGAGACCATACTTTTCACCATCGACAGCGACGAGCAGATACACAAAGAGGGCACTAGCTGGAGGCGGGACCGAGAGTATATCATGGGAGCGGAACAGGCCAAGTCCTCGCCGGTGCGGGAGGACTGCAAAGCGTTCATCATGAAAACACTGTATGAGGCCGGGGGCGCGATGCCCACCAACGACCTGGATGAAAAGGCCAAAGTGACCGGATACAGCTTTACCGCCATGAAGAGGGCAAAACAGGACCTGAAGAAAGACGGGGCCGTGAAGTATTTCCAGACCGGGGGCAATGCCAACAGAGTTTGGAATATACAGGCCCTTGTGGAGCCGGATGAAAGTGGTTTTGAGGAGCTTCCAGACGACACCGAAACGCCCTTTGAAAACCCTGATGGGTCGCCTATATCGAAAGTGGTATAATGCTAAATTTTCCTTAGAGTATCAACGGTTTCCGCACTATACCCCCCCTCCAGAGCACGGCAAAACCTCCAGAGCTGAAAGGTGCTCTAGAGGGGGGTGGTCAAGTGCGCAAAGTCTTGCGCCGCAACGGTTTGCGGTGCACTCGACCACTTGTCCTCTCTCTGATGGGAGGGGTCTAGTGCAAGCAGGTGGTCTAGTGCGGATTTTGAAGGGAGTTTGCGATATGAAACAACTGATTTGCCCGCTCGATGGGAGGCCCTGCGAGGCTGATTGCCCGGACCGATACCAGGACCGGCCCGAGGGTGGCTGTATGTTGACCACGGCCCAGGAGCTGGGCGCGAAGATCCTTGATTTCGGCGGCGGGAATGTCGGGATGATGTTTCTGCCTGGAGGTAGCACCAGTGGGGACTAAATCACAACGAAAGGGCCGCGCCGCCGAGCTGGAGCTGTCCCGTATCCTCCAGGGGCACGGCTACCCGGTGGAGGCCGGTCGAGCGCGGAGCTATGGGGAAGTGCCGGACCTGTCTGGCCTCCCCGATATCCATATCGAGTGCAAGCGGGCAGAAGCGCTACGGCTGTCTGAATGGATGGCCCAGGCCGAGCGGGACGCCCAGCGGTTCGGGGACGGCGTACCCGCTGTGTTCTTCAGGCGGAGCCGAGAGCCCTGGCGGGTGGTGATGGGCCTGGGGGATTGGATGGGGCTGTACCGTAGTTACCGCCCGCTCGAACACAGTGACCACGAGGGGTAAGCCATGTATTGTGTGATACAGCAAATCATGCGGAAGAAGCCGGACCCCTATGGGGAATACAAAGAACTCAGGGCCTATCAAAATCAGTGGCGGCTTGACGAAAGCAAGCCCTTCACATGGGCCTGGGAACGCACAGGAGGCCGCTTTGAGCGCCCCCATATGGAGGCATATAAGATCACCCTCCACCAGAGCTACCGGGAGGGCGGCGTGGTCAAGAAGCGGCAATATACGGTCTGTACCATGTCCTACTATGCTATCTGTGAAAGCTGGTGGGGCGACTGCATCGTTGGCGCGGAGAATGCCCTGGCTGAGAAGGTGGGCATAGCTCCCGCCGAGCTGTATGAGCTCATCGAGGCCAAGCTGGGCCCCCTGCGGGAACGCCTGGAGGCTGAGTTCCACCGTTCCCCCGAGTACATCGCCAAGCAGGAACATGAGCGGATCATAGCGGACCACATGACAGCACAAAACAAGTTTTGCAGTAAATACGATGTGGACAAGGACGAATATAACCGCTGCTATGATGTTTTTGGCGTCCTGCGCAACAAGGAGTATCTGGAGCAGATCAAGGCACAACATAAGGCCAGGAAAGAAGCTGAGCGTAGGTATCAAAAAACCTGGCGCAGTACCTACGAGCGGTATACATCGGGTAGTTACTCTATCCCGCTTTCCAGTACCTACAGCGAGGACGAGACGGCGATACTCAAGCAGTTTTACCGGGCGCTGGCCAAACAGTTCCATCCAGACGTGAACCACGACCGGGACACCACGCGAGAACTCCAACTGTTGAACCGGCTCAAGGAGCAATGGGGCGTGTAGCTGAACCAAAATGGAGAAGATCGCTGACGGTCATGGGTGTGACGTAAAGGGACCGCAACGATCGATGGTTTTATAGGGGGATGGGGGGGTTCCGCCACCCCCCATAAAACCGGATGAAAGCGGACAAAACCGGAAATTCACATGATATCTAGGCGTTCCGGGAGGTGTACCATGTACGGCATGAACTACAGCGGCGGCGCAAACCGCACACACGGCCAGGTCGAGCGGGCGGAACGGATCGATTCTTTTGAAGCCGGGAAGATAACGGGGTGGGGAAAGCTGTTCTCCAACAGCATGGTCCCGCTCGACTGTGGGCACTTCCTGGAAGATGGCAGGGAGATCGTGGAGTTGTCCAAAGGTCAATGGTCTACCACACTGGAGCTGACCCGCACACCGTCCGGCTTTGGCGGGAGCTGCGCCTATTGGTTGTGTCCACGCTGTGGGAAGCGGGCGCGGTATCTGTACTTCAAGAGCCGGGGCTTCTTGTGCAGGGGGTGCGCCCGGTTGAACTATCACTGTCAGCAGCGGACGAAGGACAGCACCAACTACGCACGGGATGGCCTAAAGCTGGCGCGAGAGCGGCTGGGATGGGTGCCGCCGTTTGATGTATACCCGGCTGTATTTCCCTATGTGACGCCGGACAGGCCCAAAGGGATGCACATAGCCGCATACCGCCGCTACTTGGCCCGGTACAGGCGGTATCAGGAGCGGTATGAACGGGAAAGCATGCGGGAAATGCTGAAAATCTTGAGGTGGTAACGATGTCGGTCGAGGAATTGGAGGAACAGGTGGCGGAGCTGCGCCGCCGCCCCCTCATGATGCTTTGCCGTACCGCGAGCGGGCGAGAGCGAATCATGACCATTCGGGAGTGCGTGGACACCCGAAGCACCTATATCCGTGTCGCCGCCGATGAGCTGGATGCGCTGCTTGCGGCGGAGCTGGGCGGGAAGTGAATAAAAACTGCAACGAAACTACTACAAAAGACCTCGATTTTTCATATAGAAGCCCAGGCCCCATTCGTGGGGATGGGGCTCTCTACCTCCCCCGATCTGGGGAGCCTCCAACGCAAGGGGGCTGGATGTTGCACGAAATTTCGGGGCACTGCCCTGGGGGTCTCCTCAGAGCGAGGGCACTTCGACCCACGCGATTTTGCGCTGGTTGGACTTTGGAGTACAGACCGCTTTCATGGATGATGGTCATGTTGCGGTTTTGACCTGACCCGTCGAATCGACGGCATCCGATGAAACACATCTCCCAGATGTGCGGATATGGACCCACTGGTGGGCTGGATCTCGACCTTCTCAAAAATGAGGAAGTCCCTGTTCGAGAACGCTGTTTTCCCAAGGATCTGGAAAAACCCAGCGACGCAGGAAGGTACAGATACCACCACAGCCCAGGACGCGCCTACAGAGGGCGAATAGAGGGTATACAAAATTTCATGCACCCCTGCCTCAAATTTGAGGGTCCCCCTTCGATATGGCGGGAAGTGACTGAGAGTCATCCGCAAAGTTACTATCAGTGACCTTGTGAATTTACAGGGCCACGCCCGCTCGTGGTGGTTTCCCCAAATCTGGGGGAAGCGGCCCAGATTTTGGACTGAGCCTAAAATTGGGCGAGTGACCAGCGAAAAATTGACGGTGAAGATTATTCACCCATACCCCCGGATTTTCGGGGCAAGGGGGCAAATTTGTCCTCGCTTTGTCCTCGCTCAGTTATGGACTTTTTTCTCCAAAAGCCGACGAGATTTCCCGCACCCCCCTCAAGGGGAACGGGACTTTCGCTCATTTTTGAGTAAAAGGGGGTAGCTCAATTGGCCCCCCTGGGTGCCTCAAATCAGGGCAGGGGGTACCCGTTTTCTCACCGGGTAGGGGGTAACGATTCGTTATATCCCCATTCCCTGCTTTGAGGAATGGGCTTCCCTTCAAGGTGTCCTTGTCAAACTTTTAACACTTGCGCCGTAGAAAGCCCATAGAGCCACACCCGCTCGCGGGAATGTAAAATTATACCACGAGCGGGGCAAAACACCGTACAGGGTCCTTAAAATGCGAAAGAGAGGGGCCGGGAGGATGACCCCCGGCCCTTCTTCGCTACTCAAAAAAAGTCCTCCCTCACCAGCTTGTAGAGCGCCATGCCAGCCAGTGTCAAGACAAGCCCCCATATGTCCAGCATATGCACCAGGGCCAGCAGCACCGTGCCGACGACCATCAGCGCGGCCAGTTTGCACAGGGCCGCGAACCGCTCTGGTGGCAAGGGCTGGCGCTCGAACTCGATGGAGCGGTCCCTGTGCTTCCATGTGATCCTCATACTGTCACCTCCTTCCCATAGAGCATGGCATAGAAGAAGCGCCATACCAGATCCAACTCCTGTGCGTTCGCCTGTTGGCATAGATCTGCGATTTGGGCGATTGTCATAGCTCTCTCGTTCATGCTCTCACCTCCTTTGTGAGAGCAGAGCCCACAAGGATAATCAAGACCTCTCCATCCGTTACGCCATTCAATACGGGCCATTTGGCGCGGGCCTCTGCGATCATGCTCTGGACAGTCAGGGCGGCAGCACCCTCCAACGTGATAGTCGTGTTCATGCCCGCACCTCCGCTTTCGCGGCGCGATAGCCTTTGGCCTGCCCATACTTGAAGGCAAGACTGACCGCATCTAACGCATCGTCATACGTCTGGGCCGTTTTCGCGATCGCAATAGCTTCGATAAGGTCGAGATAGTACCGACTGTCGTCCAGCTTCGTCCGTGCGATGTATCGCTTCATCTTCTCGATCTCGGTCATGGTGAAAAACCTCCTTGAAATTCCCCCAGAGGTCTGCTATACTTGTCTCCGGAGGCTGGTATGGGGTGGGGCCGGGTTTCCCCGGCCCCGTGGGCCTTACTTGGGCCAGACCGCTTTGAGTGCGGCCCTCAGGCTTTTGTAAGCCCGTCCCTGGTAATACCAGGTTCCGTGGATGTACTTCATATTGGCCTCCTTTCTGCCGTCCGCTTGCACCGGGCGGCGGATTTTTTGTCATTCGGTGTTCCCTCCTGACATTATGAATTATAGCATATCGCATTCGATATATCAATGGGCAGACTACACAATATTGCATTCGATATGTTGTTGATATTGTCTATTGCATTCGATAGACAGGCGTGGTATAATCATGGTAAAGGTGGAGAAGAATGCCCAATATCCAGGGCCTCCCCCGGAAAGGAGAAAGGCCATGCCAGCATCAAAGGCACAGCAAAAAGCTGTCAGTAAGTATATGAAAGAAAACTATGACGTTTATCAAATCAGAATGAAAAAGGGCCAAAAGGACACCATCAAAGCCCATGCTGAAACACGCAGCGAATCCGTCAACGGCTTTATCAACAGGGCCATCCAGGAGGCCATAGAACGGGACGCAGGAGGCCCCCAGGAGGCCGGAGTGGTATCCCTGCCCTCCGATACCCTCAAAGCCGCGCAAGAGGCCGCAAAAGCCGCAGGAGAGGCCGTCCCGGTGTTCATCGACAGGGCCGTGACCACACAAGCGCAGCGGGATGAGGCAACCCGGAGGCTGGGTATCAACCCGTCCACAGGGGGCAAACTGGAAAAGGAGGAGGCGTAAGTTATGGCATTACCAGCAGAGAAGGAGCGGTACACGTTCGCAGATGTGCTCACATGGCCGGATAACGAGCGGGCGGAGATCATCAACGGGGAACCTGTCATGATGGCCCCGCCACCGTCCAGAGTACACCAGGAAATCAGTTTCGAGATTTCAAGGCAAATCGGAAACTACCTGGATGGAAAGCGGTGCAAGGTCTACCCCGCCCCCTTCGGTGTCCGGCTGTTCGAGCAGGACGGGGACAGCCCGGAAGATGTAGACACGATGGTGGAACCTGATATCTCCATCGTGTGCGACCCTTCCAAATTGGATGATCACGGTTGCAAGGGTGCGCCCGACATGGTGGTGGAAGTCCTGTCACCTTCCACCCAACGGCATGATCAGCTAGTCAAGCTGGGCCTGTACCAGCGGGCCAGGGTGCGGGAATACTGGATTGTGGACCCGATGAATAAAACGACCCGTGTTATGCTCCTGGATGCTGGCGGCACCCTCCAGCTCCATGAAGTCTATGACCGAAAAGGCGTGGCAAAAGTTAACGTTCTGGATGGTTGCTTTATCGAACTGAGCAAGGTCTTTCCAGAGTGACAGTAAAAGGGCCGGGGAGCGATTCCCCCGGCCCTTTCTCTCTACCCTTTTTTGACCCTTTAAAATACCCTTTAGACGGTTGACAGCCATTTACACGATTTTCGCGAAAGCGGCGGAAACCGTTGCAAACAAAGGGTTTTGCTTACGCCATTTTACAGCATTTTCAGCCCAAGAGATAATTCAAATCCCTCCTTCCGCGCCAAAGGAAATCCCTGTATTCGTTATGAATACGGGGATTTTGATTTATTCTTCTCGGGAAACACCCGGAAAACGTTGTAATTAAAATTTGCAGTCGTTTATTTGACCCCTACGTTTACCCCTGCCAGGAAATTTTGCCCCTTTGCAGCCAGCCCATCATAATAGCTTTGCATCCGCGCCGCCGTGTCTTTCATCATTTGCTCCGAGGTGTGGGCGTAGACGTTCAAGGTGAAACTGGCGGTGGCGTGGATCCCTTTGGCGGCCTGAACTCCATAGCCCCGATAGCAGGCACGATGTGGTTTTTGATGCTGGCTCGGTAGCTTTGGAGGGTCAGAGGCTTCACATCGTTCTCGCAGAACGTGCTCAACCATTCCGCCATCCAGGCCGCCACAGTGATCTTGTTTGGGACCTGATAGGTCCCCCGGTCCAGCTCACGGAGGATGGTTGTCATTTTCTTCCTGACTGCCGCCTGAGTATCGCCGTATATGCTTCGCCGGATAGGCTTGCCTATGCCAGAGTTGATACCAGTGGTGACGCGGGCCTCCCATCGTCCGTCAGAACGTTTGCGGACGGTTCCCGCACCCTGCGTATTTTTCTTCGCTTTGCGTGGCATCATGATCTCCTTTCCGGGGGGCTGAGCCGATCCGCCGCGGCGGACGGTTCAAGCGGATCCTATGAATTTTGCTGGGCGAGGAAATCCAGCACGGTATCCTTGGGGATGCGGAGCTGTTTGCCGATGCGAATGCTGTGGATTTTCTCGCAGCGGATGAGTTCATAGGCCGTATTCCTGCCGATGCCGAGAATGGGCATCAGTTCCTCCACCCGGAGGGTAAGGGGGAGATCGTCGAACGAGGTGGAGCGTTCAACTATCATCGGCACCGTCCTTTGAGATAGACGCCAGGTAGATCTGCGTCACGTCGGGGCGCTCGTGGTCCAGGAACTGGGAAACCCACAGGCTGGTATTGAAGGGACTCGCGCCGCTGTCCACCAACTCTTGCCAAGTGCGGGCGGCGTAGCTGTGTCAGAGCCTGTGGTGGGTCATGGGGCGGATGGAGTCCGCGTCCTGGATTTTGGGGCGAACTTGGTAGATGTACTGCTGACGCCAATGTCCCTTGTTTTCTGACTCCGGAGAGCATGAAAGCGGCCTTTGACAGGGCGCTGTCTGCCCTGCTCCAGCCCATGGAGACGGAAAAGACCCTCCAGAACGATGGGAACTTCACCAAGCTCATGGTGCTCCAGGAGGAGCTGAAAACCGCCCCCTTCGGGGAGGTCTGGGACGAATACTGCCGCGTGTGCGGCGTGCCGCTGGACGGCGCGTGGTTCCCCCCTGGTGGAACGATATGAGGCTGACGTACTGAGTAAGAGAGGTTGAAAGACATGAAAAACATTTTGGAAGCGCCCTTTTTGATCGAGATGGTGCGCACCTGCACCAATATGTATCAGCACGGCTGGGACGAGCGCAACGGCGGCAATATCAGCTGGCTGCTGGACGAAGCCGACGTGGCGGAGTATCTGGACGTGAACGCCGCGATCCGGGACATCCCCGCCGGGTTCAAGGCCCCGGCGCTGGACGGGAAGTATTTCCTGGTGACGGGCACGGGCAAGTATTTCAAGAACGTGCAGTACGATCCGGCGGCTAATCTGGGCTTGGTGCGGCTCACCGAGGGCGGCAAAAACGCCCAACTGCTGTGGGGCTTTACCGGCGGCGGCAAGTTCACCTCCGAATTCCCCGCCCACATGATGAGCCACGCCGCGCGGCTGGGCGTGGACCCGGAAAACCGGGTGGTCATGCACTGCCACCCGGCCAACCTGCTGGCCATGACCTACGTCCACGACCTGGACAGCCGGGCCTTCACCCGCACCCTGTGGCAGATGTGCACCGAGTGCGTGGTGGTGTTCCCCGAGGGCGTGAACGTACTGCCCTGGATGCTGTGCGGCACCAACGAGATCGGGCAGGCCACGGCGGAGCAGATGAAGACCGCCCGGCTGGTGGTGTGGTCCCAGCACGGGATCTACGGGGCCGGGAAGGATCTGGACGAGACCTTCGGCCTCATCGAGACGGCGGAGAAGGCGGCGGAGATCTACATGAAGATCGCCCACCTGCCCCGGGTGAACACCATCACGGACCAACAGCTCCATATGATGGAGGAGCGGTTCGGCGTCAAGGCCAGGGAGGGATATTTAGAATAGGAGGAAGAACAGAAAAATATCCCTGGTGTGAAGCTGGGCCTGATCGCCGTTTCCCAAGACTGTAACGCCATAGTAAGGATGCCTGTTTCGGTCATTCGCCGCAGATGATTTGATCAGTGGTTCCTAAATGCTTGAATATGGAGCTGTTTTGTCAACGGTTGCTTTGGTCAGCCCCGGATCGTGACAAAAAACAGGAAAAGAGCGGGCGGAGGCATCGGAGCGGAGCCCTTTATCCACCGAAGACAAAAACCGTTTTATTCGCACAAAAGCCTGGCTGCAGGGATTGACATCCCGGCCAGGACAACGGTAAAATGTCATACAGTGGATCCGAGGAACAGGGGGCCGATCATGCAAAGAATACTGCTGATGGAAGACGACGCGGCACTAGGGCAGGGTATCTGCCTCACGCTGAAGGACAGTTCTATCCAGATCCGCCTATGCCAGACGCTGGCCCAGGGACGCGGTGCGTTGGAGGATGGTCCTTTTGACCTGCTGATCCTGGACATCAACCTGCCCGACGGCAGCGGGCTGGATCTGCTGCGGGAGGTTCGCCGAACCAGCGCCGTCCCCATCATCCTGCTGACCGCCAACGATCTGGAAACAGACATCGTCTATGGCCTGGAGTCCGGGGCGGACGACTATATCACCAAACCGTTCTCTCTGGCTGTACTGCGGGCCAGGGTCAACGCTCAACTGCGGCGGGGCGTCCCAGCGCAAGGGGCGGCGGTGGAGCTGGACGGCTTCTCCTTCGACTTTGAGTGGATGGAGTTCCGCAAAAACGGCCAGCTCATCGAACTGAGCAAAACGGAACAGCGGCTGCTGCGGACACTGGTGGAAAACCGGGGCCGCGTCCTGCCCCGTGAGGCGCTGCTGGAGCGGGTGTGGCCGGGCGGCGCGGAGTACGTGGAGGAGAACGCCCTGTCGGTCACCGTCAAACGCCTGCGGGACAAGCTGGAGGACACACCCTCCCGGCCCCGCTTCCTGAAAACGGTCTACGGCATCGGCTACACTTGGGCGGTGGATTGACATGACATGGATCGCTGCTGTCATCGCCATTTTTGCGGCGGCCGCGCTGGCGGCGGCGGTCTGGGACCGCCTTCGCACCAGGCGCGTCATGAAAGATCTGAACCGTATGCTGGACGCGGCCATAGTGGGAACTTTTCTGGAGCAGGACTTCGACGAAAGCCTGCTCTCCGCCGTGGAGTCCCGGTTTGCCCACTATCTGGCCGCAAACGCCGTCTCCGCCCAGAAGCTCCAGGAGGAAAAGGACAAGATCAAGACCCTGATCGCCGACATCTCCCACCAGACGAAGACCCCGGTGGCCAATATCCTGCTGTATGCCCAGCTCCTGTCGGAACAGGAGCTTTCTCCGGAGGGCCGGGACTGCGTGGCGGCCCTGGAGGGTCAGGTGGAAAAGCTGCGCGCTCTGGTGGACGCACTGGTGAAGACCTCCCGGCTGGAGGCGGGCATCCTGGCCCTGCACACCAAGGCGGGGCCGCTGGCGCCCATGCTGGAAGACGCAGTTGCTCAGTCCATCCCCAAAGCGGCGGAGAAGGGGATCGCCCTGACGCTGGCATCCACGGACGCCCGAGCGGTCTTTGACCCCAAGTGGACCGCGGAGGCCGTGTTCAACCTGTTGGACAACGCGGTAAAATACACGCCCGCCGGTGGGACGGTCACGGTCGAGGTCATCCCCTACCAGATGTTCTGCCGCGTCAACGTCACGGACAACGGCCCCGGCATCCCGGAGGCGGAGCGGGCCAAGGTGTTCCAGCGCTTCTACCGCTCCCCCGCCGCCTACGAGACCGAGGGCGTGGGGATCGGCCTGTATCTGGCCCGCCAGATCGCGGAGGGGCAGGGCGGGTATATCAAGGTGTCCTCCCGGCCGGGGCGGGGGAGCTGCTTCTCCCTCTATCTGCCCCGGAGCTGAAATCTTTCCAAACTGTAAGATTTCAGAAAGGATCTGGAAAGATTTCTGTGTTAAAGTCTGTACTGCCGAAAGGCAGTGCAGACTTTACGCTATGGAGGTAGATCGTATGGCTATATTGGAGACCCGCGGCTTGCGGAAAGTATACGGTTCCGGCGACACGGAGGTCCGGGCCCTGGACGGCGTGGACCTGGCGGTGGAGAAGGGCGAGTTTGCCGCCGTCGTGGGCACGTCCGGTTCGGGCAAATCCACCCTGCTGCATATGCTGGGCGGGCTGGACCGGCCTACATCCGGCACCGTCACCGTGGACGGGCGGGAGCTTTCCACCCTCAAGGACGAGGCCCTCACCATTTTCCGGCGGCGGAAGATCGGCTTCGTGTTCCAGAACTACAACCTGGTGCCGGTGCTGAACGTATATGAGAACATCGTCCTGCCCATCCAACTGGACGGCAGAGGGCCGGACAAAGACTATACCGACCAGATCGTCGAGACCCTGGGCCTGCGATCCAAGCTGCAAAACCTGCCCAACGACCTCTCCGGCGGCCAGCAGCAGCGGGTGGCCATCGCCCGTGCGCTGGCGGCGAAGCCCGCTATCATCCTGGCGGACGAGCCCACCGGGAATCTGGACAGCCGGACCAGCCAGGATGTGATGAGCCTGCTGAAAGTCACCAGCCAGCGGTTCGCTCAGACCATCGTGATGATCACCCACAACGAGGAGATCGCCCAGATGGCTGACCGCATCGTCCGCATCGAGGACGGCCGCATCGTGGTACGGGGGTGAGCGGCATGATCAAGGTATCCAACACGAGCTGTGTCCGGCGGCTTGGCTTTCGTTCCATGAAAGCGGCCCGGGCCCGGAACGCCGTCGCGGCGCTGGCGATCGCCCTGACTACGGTACTGTTCACCTCCCTGTTCACCATCGCCGCGTCCATCAACTACTCCTACCAGCAGGAGAACTTCCGCCGGGCCGGAAGCGACGCCCACGGCACGGTGAAAAATATCACCTGGGAGCAGGCGGAGCAGTTCCGCCAGGACCCTTTGATCCAGGATTCCTGGTGCCGTCTTTTTGTGGGGATGCCCCACGACCCGCCGTTCAACAAGTCCCATGTGGAGGTCAGCTACATCGAACCCAACGGCGCGTCCCACTACTTCTGCACCCCTGTGGAGGGCACGCTCCCCCGGGAGGGCACCGACGAGGCCGCGACGGATACCCATGTCCTGGCCTTGCTGGGCGTCGAGCCCAGGGTGGGCGCACGATTCACCATACCGATCGCTCTGGACGATGGGACCGCGCATCCCCGCACGATAGAGCGGACCTTCACCCTCTCCGGCTGGTGGGAGTACGACAGCGCCGCGATCGCCAACAACGTGCTTCTGCCCCGGTCCGCCGCCGAGGAGATCTGCGCCCTGTCCAACGGGGAGAGGAACTCCATGACAGGCGTATGGAACCTGGATGTGATGTTCAAGAGCGCGGTAGGCATTCGAGAAAACCTGAGCGCGGTGCTGGAAGATCGCGGCTATCAACACACCGAGGCAGGGGCGGAGAACTACCTGGACATCGGCGTGAACTGGAGCTACACCGGGAACCGGATCGCCGAGAGTTTTGATCCCATGACGTTCGCCGCCATCGCGGTGATCCTCCTGCTCATCATCTTCACCGGGTATCTCATCATCTACAATGTGTTCCAGATCTCCGTCACCAATGATATCCGGTTTTACGGCCTGCTGAAGACTATCGGCACCACCGGGAAACAGCTCAAGCGCATGATCCGCCAGCAGGCGCTCCTGCTCAGTCTGGTGGGCATCCCTGCCGGCCTGCTCCTTGGCTTCGCGATCGGCAACGAGCTGACCCCGGTCATCATGGCCCAGCTCAGCTATAAGAACGCTTTCGTTTCCTTCGACCCCTGGATCTTTATCGGCGCGGCGGCGTTTTCCCTGCTGACGGTGTCCCTCTCCTGCGCACGGCCTGGGCGGATCGCCGCCAGGGTCTCCCCGGTGGAGGCGGTGCGCTATACCGAGGGCGGACAGCAGTTCGGGAAGAAGGGCGGCAAGCGGAAGGCTGCCGCCGGCGCATCCCTGCCGAGGATGGCCTGGGCCAACCTGGGGCGGAGCAGAAGCAAAACGGCAGTCACCATCATCTCTCTGACCCTGGCGGTGGTGCTGATGGATCTGGTGTATATGTTTGCCAACGGCTTCGATATGGAGAAATATCTCTCCGGTCAAGTAGTCACCGACTTTGTCCTGGGCCACGCCGACTACTTCCAGACCGGCACCAACTTCCGCTCGGCGGACCAGGCGCTTCCGGAGGAAGTCATCGCCCAGGTCATCTCCCAGGGCGGCATCACCGAAGGGGGCCGGGTCTATGGTCAGGAGAACACGATCCAGGCCCTTCTGCCGGAGGAGTATTTCCGCCAGGACTATAGCGGGCACTATTCCGAAGAGGTGCTGGACGGCATCGTCGCCTCCCGGGAGCATGCCGGCGAGGGTACCGTCGTGGGCATTGCCCAGCTCTATGGCCTGGAGGATTTCATCCTCGGCGAGATCGATGTGCTGGAAGGGGATACCGCGCCTTTGTCCGACCCCAGAGGGAACGCCATCGCCGCCGTCTATGCCGCCGACGACTACGGAGTGATCCATGAGGATGACAACTGCTTCAAAGTAGGGGATACCGTGACCCTGCGCTATGTGGAGGAGTGGGTGAACGTCGATGCGGACACCGGAGAGGAACTCTCCGCAGAGGAGATCGAAGCCCGCTGGAACCGTGGAGAGACGAATTTCATTCCCCGGGCCAAGGTCTATGAGGAAAAGGAGTACACGGTCTGTGCCCAGATCTCGATCCCCAGAGCCCTCACTTACCGCTATACCACCCTGGGAGGCAGCAAGCTGGCGATGGGAGCGGAGCTGTTCAAGCAGGACACCGGCACCAGCTCCGTCATGATCTACGCGTTCAACACCGCCGAGGCGTCCAATGCCGCTATGGAGGACTTCCTGAAGGGATATACGCAGTCCGTCCAGCCCACCTGCGACTACGAGAGCAAACAGAGCAAGACAGCAGAGTTCGAGAGCTTTCGGACGATGTTCCTGACCATGGGCGGCACACTGGCAGGGATCATCGGTTTGGTGGGCGTGCTCAACTTCATCAACACCGTGCTGACGGGCATACTGGCCCGGAAGCGGGAGCTGGCGATGCTCCAATCTGTGGGCATGACTGGAAAGCAGATGAATGCCATGCTGGTGTACGAAGGGCTGTACTACACGATGCTGTCCGCCGCCCTCTCCCTGGTCCTGAGCGCCGCACTGGGACCGCTGGTGGGATCGCTCTGCTCTGCCTTTTGGTTCTTCACCTATCGATTCACCGTCCTGCCGGTTTTAACGGTGATACCGCTGTTTCTGATCCTGGGGGTCCTGATCCCTCTGTTGATGTACCGTTCCGTTGGCCGCCGCACCATTGTGGAGCGGTTGCGGGAGGCAGAGGGGTGAGCTGGCAGTTGTACTTCTGCGCGATGCTGGATGCCTGGGACGCGTTGTCGTGGAGCTGCCGCTGGCTGTCCGCCGGGTCCAGCACCAGGAACGTCACCAGGAACATCCGCGGCCGACCATGATCTCTATGATGAGAAGGCGGCATAAATAATGTGGAGACAGCACCTTGCCATTTGGATAGGCAAGGTGCTGTTCTCATCAGGTCGCGGTAAAGGTATATCGGGACCGTGATAGTACCGGACCGGCATTTCCCCATCCATGTACTCTCCCGGTCAGCGGCTGCGGCTGCCCCGCTGGCCTTTTGAGCGGGGCGAAAACATTTCGTGACATACCCTAAACATTCCATTACATCAGGGGTTGAATCCCTGTCCCGTTTTTGTTAATCTGATAGACTGATAGGAAAACGTGGTGGTGGACAGGATGACATTTGCGATCTGCGACGATGAGCCGCTGATGGCCCAAGAACTTGCGGGCCACCTTGCGGACTATATGGAAGAAAGATCGCTGACTGACTACTCCGTCAGCGATTTTCCCAATGGCTGCGCCCTGTTGGAGAGCGGCGGCAGCTTTGACGCGGTCTTCCTGGACATCCAGATGGAACAGCCGGATGGGATGGAGACGGCCAGGCTGCTGCGCCAGCGGGGCGACCATACCCTGCTGATCTTTGTGACGGTTTTGAAGGAGTGCGTATTCGACTCTTTCCAGGTGGAGGCGTTCGACTATCTGCTCAAGCCTCTGGACAGTGTCCGCTTCCGTCAGACCATGGACCGGGTGCTCCGCTCCCTGGAACAGAGGACGGCTGAGGACATCGTGATCCAGCGGGGGACCGGCTGTGAGGTGGTTCTCCTCTCGGACATCGTGTACTGCGAGGTGCTGGGACGGAAGGTCTATCTCCACAAAAAGGATGGGACAGTGAGCGACTATTATGACAAGCTGGAGGGTCTGGAACGGCGTGTGGACGGGCGCTTTTTCAAATGCCATCGGAGCTATCTGGTCAATCTGGACTATGTACGCGGGTGCCAGGGCGGGCAGGTCCTGCTGTCTGGAGGGGAACGCATCCCCGCCTCCCGGCTGCGGGAACGGGAGCTGACCCAGGCTCTTTTGCGGCATATGAAAGAGAGGGGTGTCTGATATGGACTATTTCGCTCTGTTTCTGGACAGCCTCTGCCTCCTTGTGGGACATGGGGTGATGCACATGGTCTTTATCAGCCGCCTGACCAGGAAGAAACTGAAAAAATGGTACTTTGCTGCTTATTTTCTCCTCTTGGGTATGATCCAGCTTATCTCGGACAGACTCGCCCTTGACGGGACGCTCCCCATTGGCGCAGGCGTGCTGGCGCTCTACGGACTCAGCCGCTATGGGATGAGAAATCAGCGGTCCGTGTCCTGGCTGGCCGCTGTGCTGTCCTACTACGTTTCACAGCTCTCCTTCGGGATCATCAATTCGGTGGAGGCGGCGCTCTTTCCCCGCTTCATTGGCAGTCCGCTGTTTTATCTGCTGTTTTTGGCGGCACAGCTCCTGTTCTTTGTGCTGTGCGCTGGCTGCTATTATGCTGTGCTGAAGCTCCTGGCCTGGACGGAGGACAGCCAGACGCCTTATATCGGACTTCTGCTGTTTCCCGGACTGTTTTTCTTTGCCGCAGAGTTGTATATCCTCCAGACCGCCTACAGCTTTTTTGCCCCCACCATTTCTCTGGAGGAAGTCGGAAAGCACGGTACGCTGCTGCTCCTGCAAGTCATGGGGCTGGCGGCGCTGCTGTGTACCCTGTACGCCTACCGGCACCTTTGCCAAGGCTTTCAGGCCCAGGCGGAGCTGCGATCGCTGACCCAGGCGGCCCATGAGCAAAAGGTCTATATCACGGAAGCTCAGGTGCGCTACGAACAGACGAGATCCTTTCGCCACGACATCAAAAACCACTTGTCCGTCCTGGACGGTCTGCTCCGAGGAGGAAAGCTGGAGGAGGGCAGAGAGTATCTGAAAAGGCTGGAGACCGTCTCGGAGGCTCTGTCCTTCCCATATCAGACCGGCAACCCGGTGGTGGATATCCTACTGGGAGAAAAGCTGGGACTGGCGAAGGAGATCGCGGCGGAGGTGTCCCTGGTCCTGCCCAAGCCCTGCGGGATCGACGACTTTGACCTGTGCGTACTCTTTGCCAACGCTTTGGACAACGCCATCACCGCCTGCCGCGCGGGCGGTGGAGCCAAGGCGATCCGCATCAGCGGGAGACAGCAGGGGGATTTCTACATGCTGACCTTTGAGAACACCTGCTCCGACAGCCCCCTGCCCCCGGCGGGGACTGGGTTATCCAACATCAAGGCGGTGGCGGAAAAGTACCACGGGGCGATGCTGACCGAGAAAAACGGACGGCAGTATCATCTGAGCGTGCTGCTGAATGTTTCGTCAGGCGATCCTTGATTTTGAGTACGGCGGACGGTGACCCTTATCATCCGCCGCATCCATCAAGATGTCGGTCATCTCAAGGATCAAGGCGCCTTTTAGGACCTGCCGCAGTCGACATTCAGCACATCGGAGGTACGCCGTTCCTTCGCAGAATTTCCCAGGAAAATATGGCGGAGATGTATGCCGGCAAGACCGTCCTGGAGGGAACTGCGGATCACCGCTGTCTACTGGACGGGGACGGCGTGCAGCCTGGCCGTGTGCGGGTTTTCGATCGGATCGGCATGTTCGGAACGCTCACCCATCATTCCCCAACGCTCCAAGTGCTGCTGTTCGGGGCCGCGCTGCTTTTGGTGCAGGAGGCATTCTCGGTCTGCGCGGCCCGTTATACCAGAAGGCGCTCCCTGGTGGAGCGCATCAAGGCGGCAGACTGACCCCAGCCAGAGCATCTCATGACATCCAGAGCACATCTCATGACGAAAGCCTTGAACGGGCGGTCCCCACTCGGTAAACTGATGCTGCATAATCGTTTCGAGGAGGAGTGTCTTATGATGTCTGTTTCTGGTGTGAGCACCGGCGCAGTCCGGCCCTTGACGGCAGAGGAGAAGGTGCTGGGAGCGTCCAAGCTCCAGAAGCCCGAGGAGGCCCAGGGCCGTCGGATGGAGCCCGTGATGGATGGGTTTGTCCCGGAGGAGCCCCGGGAGCCGTCCGGCCGCTATTGGATGGGCAGGGACGAGGACGGTCAGCCCAAGATCTATTTCGACGACCCGGAGCGGGCGGCGGATGCGCGTAAGGCGCCGGAGGGCACCCCCGAGGCCGGGGGACCCGATCCGACAGGCCAGGGCGCGAAGGGCCCGGAGGGGAAAAAGGACAAGGGCGAGGTCTGGGAGTGTGATACGGACAAAGTAGACCGTGAGATCGAAAAACTGAAAAAGAAGAAAGAGGAGCTGGAGCGGCGGCTCGATACCGAGACCGACGAGGCCAAGATCAAGGACCTGGAGCGGCAGCTTGCCCAGGTGGAGCAGGAGCTGAAGCTGAAGGACAACGATACATACCGGAAACAGAACGCCTCAGTCACACAGCTCTCTTAGATTTCTGGAAAGCGGCGGTCTTGAAGGATGGACCGCCGCTTTCCTCCGCAGACGATCTGCTGTTTCTGGCGCATGGATCCGTTTCGTTCCTTCTTCCTCTCCAAACCGGGACCACTTTGTTGGGTTCCGGTTTGGTTTTTCAGCGATCCTCAGCATACGAGATGAGGCAGCCTTTTTGTGCTCGCCACAGGTCGATCTTGTCGATGATATGCTCACAGGAAAGAGGACTTGGCCCCTCCTTTTCAGCCGCTCGACGGGGATCGGGACTTTTCCATTGAACTTATATGGGTGCGCCCACGATCTGCGGTGCGGACAGCTTCCCCTTATAGGGATGCCCGGTACTTCTTATAGAAAAACCGCGCTATGATGGCGCATATCATGATCGCGATCCCATATGGGATACAGGACAAAAAGGCGACATGCGCCGGGACGCTGTAGCCTGCGTATCGTTCGCCCCACTGCATGGCGCAGTGATCGTATGCGACCACGGTACACATGACGTTTGAGAGCAGGACCGCAAGCGCAGCGAAAAGGTAAGACAAACGCTCATAACGTTTCATTTCCAACACCTCCTGGATCTATTTCTTTTTGAGGATCAGGACGATCCCCGATATCATCAGCAGTACGAACGAAATGAGGAGTATCCCCGTTCCATTCAGAGCGATCGTTGACGAGCCATCCATCTGGGTGGCGAACGACGGGTATACGACGGTCGAGATGCCGAACAGGATGAGACAAACGGAACCTATCAGACAAAGGAAGATGCCGGCCCTGCTCTCCTGTGTCTCGCGGGGCGTCGGAGCCTCCTTCTCCTTCACCGCATCATCTGGCGTGTCCGTGGCCCGATCTCCGGTGAGTTCGTCTATCGTGATCTGGAAGCATTCGCTCAAAGCCTTGAGCTTCTCTAATTCCGGGGTCGATAGCCCTCCTTCCCATTTCGATATCGCTTGCCTTGAGACTCCTATCTTTTCCGCAAGCTGTTCCTGTGAAAGCCCGTGCTTCCGCCTGAGTGTGTATATCTTTTCAGACAACATCGATGTTACCTCCTTGCCAAAACGATACCGCGATCTCCCGTGGCATTCTATCGACGGCCCTTGGAACTTCCGCAACCAGCGGTTGCATGACGATGACATCAAAAGATCTGCTGTCTCATCATACCTTACTCCCGTGCCCAGGACAAGGGCCGATGGGATCGCCGGAGCCATGGCCCCGGCGGCGCGAAAGGAGGATGGGACATTGCGGCGGGAAACTTGCAAAAGAAGATCTGATGTGGTAAAATAAAACGCTATGTCAGAGCCCTTTCCTTTTCCAGGAAGGAGATCGTCCTGCCGGCATCTGCGCAGTCTCGCGAAGAAAGGAGTGGTCCCGTGTACCTCAAGGCGTTGGAGATCCAGGGCTTCAAGTCTTTCCCGGACAAGACGGTGCTGGCGTTCGGTTCCGACATCACGGCGGTGGTCGGGCCGAACGGGTCGGGCAAGTCCAACATCGCCGACGCGATCCGTTGGGTGATGGGGGAGCAGTCCACCCGCACCCTCCGGGGCAGCAAGATGGAGGACGTGATCTTCAACGGTACGGAGAAGCGCAAGGGACTGGGGTTCGCCGAGGTCACCCTGGTGCTGGACAACGCCCAGCGCATCTTCCCGCTGGAGGAGACTGAGGTGGCGGTGACCCGGCGATACTATCGTTCCGGAGAGAGCGAGTACTATATCAACCGGCGGGCCTGCCGCCTGCGGGACATCAACGAGCTGTTCATGGATACCGGCCTGGGCCGGGAGGGCTACTCCATCATCGGCCAGGGCAGGATCGACGAGATATTGTCCGTCAAGAGCGCCGACCGCAGGGAGGTGTTCGAGGAAGCGGCGGGCATCTCCCGCTTCCGCCACCGCAAGGAGGAGGCGGAGCGCAAGCTGGAGCGCACCGAGGAGAACCTGGTGCGCATCGACGACAAGATCGGCGAGCTGGAGCTCCAGGTGGAGCCCCTGCGGGCGCAGGCGGAAAAGACGAGGAAGTACCTGCTCTTCCGGGACGAGCTGAAGGGGCTGGAGATCTCCATGTGGCTGGAGCAGCTCGAGGAGATCCGGGCCAACAGCATGAAGCTCCGCTCCGACCACGAGGCGGCGGTGCGCCAGCGGGACGCGGCCCATGACGAGGTGGAGCGGCTGTACGCCCAGAGCGGGGAGCTGGCCGGGCAGATGCGGGACAAGGACGTCCAGGCGGAGGAGCTGCGCGGGAAACAGGCCGGCATGGACGAGCAGATCCACGCTTGCGAGAACAGCATCGCCCTGCTGAAGAACGACATCAAGAACAACAGCGAGAACGCCCAGCGCATCCGTCAGGAGCTGGAGCAGCAGGAGGACCGGGCGGGGTCCATCGCCGCCCAGATCGAGGAGCGCAAGGGCCGTCTGGGCGAGATCGAGCGGGAGATCGCCCGCTGCCGGGCCCGGCTGGTGGAGCTGACCGAGGACGTCCAACAGACGCTCGGCTCGGCGGGGAGCTTGGACGATGAGCTGGAGCGCCTCCAGGAGCGGGAACGGCTGGAGAACGCCTCCGCCGGGGAGGCCCGGGAGCTGCTGTCCGCTTTGGCGGCCGCTGCCCAGGAGCTGTACGACCGGGAGGAGAAGCTGAGCCAGGAGCTCCAGGAGCAGGAGGACCGAGCGGCGCAGGCCCGGACGGTCCTGGAGGACACCAGGAGGGAACTGGACAAGGTGACCGAGGACCGGGACGCCGCCCAGAACGTCATCAGCGGATACCAGCTCCGGCTGCGCTCCCGGCAGGAAAAGCTGGAGCAGGCCCAGGAAAAGCACCGCCGTTTGCAGATGGACGAGAACGACCTGCGTTCCCGCATCAAGATGCTCTCTGAGATGGAAAAGATGTATGAGGGCTACTCCAAAGCGGTGAAACTGGTGATGGGGGAGGCCGGGCGCAGCGGCCTGCGGGGGATCCGGGGCCCGGTGGCGGGGCTGCTCCACGTGCCGGACCAGTATGCCGTGGCCATCGAGATCGCTCTGGGCGGCGCCATGCAGCACCTGGTGGTGGAACGGGACGAGGACGCCAAGCACGCCATCGCTCACCTGAAGCGCCGGGACGGGGGCCGGTGCACGTTCCTGCCCATGAACACCATCCGCCCCGCCGAGTTCCGGGACAAGGCCGTGGAGCGGGAGGATGGCTTCGTGGGGATGGGCGACGCGCTCATCTCCTTCGGAGCGGAATACGCGGGCATCTTCTCCAACCTGCTGGGCAGGGTGGTCATCGCCAGGGACATG
This sequence comes from uncultured bacterium, assembly GCA_947643715.1. Taxonomy (GTDB): domain Bacteria; phylum Bacillota; class Clostridia; order Oscillospirales; family Oscillospiraceae; genus Enterenecus. The sequence continues at coordinate 18,086 of CANRXB010000011.1, read as the reverse complement.
GACCGCGCCATGGCCATGGCGCGGAAGTTCGGCCATCGGTTCCGCATCGTCACCCTGGACGGACAGGTGCTCAACGCCGGCGGCTCCATGACCGGCGGCTCGGTGTCCCGTTCGGCGGGGATCCTGTCCCGGGCCAACGAGCTGGAGCGGCTCCGACGGCAGCGGGACGGCCTTTCCGCCGGGATGCAGACCGCCCAGGAGGAGCTGGCCCGGGCCCAGCGGGAGGTCACGGCCGCCCAGTACGAGCTGGACGCCGCCACCGCCCAGCTCCGCGAGGCGGAGGACGCGGTGCTGAAATATTCCGAGCGGATGGATAGCGCCCAGACCCAGTCGGAGCAGGTGGAACTGCGCCGCCAGACGCTGGTGGGAGAGCGGGAGCAGGTCCGGCGGCGCATGGAGGAGAACACCGGCAGCACCGCCCAGGCCAAGGACAGGATCGAGGCGCTGGAGGGCGCCGCCGCCGCGCTGCGGGCGCAGAGCGAGGCCAAGTCCCAGGGCCGCACCGCCTTGCAGGACGAGGTGGCCCGGCTCAACGAGGAATCTGCCAGGCACAGCGCCAGCCTGGCCGGCCTGGAGGGAGAACGCTCCGCCTTGTGCCAGAGCATCGGGGAGCTGGAACGGCTGCGGGCGGACCTGTCGGGCGACGCGGCCAGCCGCACCGCCATGATCGGCCAGTTCGAGCAGGAGAACGGGTATCTGACGCGGCGCATCAAAGAGGAAGAGGAGCGTTTGCAGGCCCTGCGCTGCGCGGGGCAGGAGGGCGCGGCCGCGCTGCGCAGGCTGAACGAGGAGAAGCTGGCGCTGGAGGGCAGGCGCAACCAGGCCGACCGTCAGGCCCGGGACAAGAACAACGAGCTGATCGCCATGGAGCGCGAGGTCTCGGTGCTGGAGCAGAGGACCGCCGCCGCTTCCTTGGAAGAGGGCCAGCTCTTGGACAAGCTGTGGGAGAGCTATCAGCTCTCCCATGAGGCGGCCCGGGCCCAGCGGGTGGACCTGGGGTCCGTGCAGAAGGCCCAGCGGCGCATCGGCGAACTGAAACGGTCCATCTCCGCCTTGGGCAACATAAACCCAGACGCGGTGGAGGAGTTCTCCCGGGTGAACGAGCGCTATACCTATTTCACCGAGCAGCGGGACGACGTGACCAAGGCGAAAAAGGAGCTGGAGGCCATCATCGCCCAGATCACCGGGGAGATGACGGGGATATTCAAGGAACGCTTCGCCCAGATCGACGAGGGCTTCCGACAGGCGTTCACCGACCTGTTCGGCGGCGGCAAGGCCCGGCTGGAGCTGGAGGACCCGGAGGACGTGCTGGGCTGCGGCATCGACATCTGGGCCCAGCCCCCGGGCAAGACGGTGCAGAACATGAGCGCACTGTCCGGCGGGGAGCGGGCGCTCATCGCGATCGCGCTGTACTTCGCCATCCTGAAGGTGCGGCCCACGCCGTTCTGCGTCATGGACGAGATCGAGGCGGCCTTGGACGAGGCCAACGTGGCGCGCTATGCGCGGTATCTGCGCCGCATCAGCGGCAAGACCCAGTTCATCGTCATCACCCACCGCCGGGGGACCATGGAGGAGGCGGACGTGCTGTACGGCGTGACCATGCAGGAGAAGGGGGTCAGCCGGATGCTCACCATCGACCTGAACGACGTGGAGAAGGAGCTGGACATCGAATGACACAGGACGACGGGAAACGCTGCTCCGGCTGCGGCGGCGCCATGCGGCTCTTCGGCCGCGAGCAGATCCAGCTCGGCCGGAGCAGCCTGCTCTTCGGCACTCTGCCCCACCTGCTGGCCGGGGCGCTGGACGTGGAGATCTGGGAGTGCCCGGACTGCGGCAAGCTGGATCTCTACCGCGGGGAGGAGGTGGAGGACGACGAGGGCCGCATGGCCCAGGTGATCTGCCCGCGCTGCGGCGCGGAGCATGACTTGGACGATCCGAAATGCCCCAACTGCGGGGCGAGGGATCCGAACATCTGACAAAAGGAGGTCCCTATGGGCTTTTTCGATAAGATCAAGAAGATCGGCATCTTCAACGGCTTTTCTGAGCTGACCGACGACTTTTATGAGGAGCTGGAGGAGTCCCTGGTGATGGCCGACCTGGGGGCGGAGACCACCATGGAGGCCGTGGAGGAGCTGCGGGAGCGGTGCAAGGCCCGCGGCATCAAGGGCACCGAAGGCGCCCGGCAGTGCATGAGGGAGATCCTGGCCGAGTATCTGGACCTGGGCGGGGCGTATGTGGACATGAGCGGCAAACCGGCGGTGATCTTGTTCATCGGGGTCAACGGCGTGGGCAAGACCACCTCGATCGGCAAGCTCGCGGCCCACTGGAAGCGGGTGGGCCGCAAGGTGGTGCTGTGCGCCGGGGACACGTTCCGGGCCGCCGCGGCCGAGCAGCTCACCATCTGGGCGGACCGGGCCGGGGTGGACATCGTGAAGCAGCACGAGGGGGCGGACCCTGCCGCCGTGGTGTACGACGCGCTGTCCGCGGCCAAGGCCAGGGGAGCGGACGTGGTGCTGGTGGACACCGCCGGGCGGCTGCAGAACAAGGCGAACCTGATGAACGAGCTGAACAAGATCTCGCGGGTGATCGACCGGGAGTGCCCCGATTCCAGCCGGGAGACCCTGCTGGTGCTGGACGCCACCACCGGACAGAACGGCCTGATCCAAGCCAAGGAGTTCTCCAAGTCGGCGGGCGTGACGGGCATCGTGCTCACCAAGCTGGACGGCACCGCCAAGGGGGGCATCGTCATCGCCATCGCCAAGGAGCTGGGCGTGCCGGTGAAGTTCGCGGGAGTGGGAGAAGGAGTGGACGACCTCCAGCCCTTCGACGCGATGTCGTTCACAGAGGCCCTGATCTGACAATATTTACACTCTGGACACGAAATCTTCCAGCGATCGTTGTATGATAAAAAGAAATAGATCGGAGGCGGGATGGCATGAGATTCGTGCTGGCCAGTAAAAATGAGAAGAAACTGAAGGAAATGAACGAGATCCTCTCCCGGTTGGGGGTGGAGGTGTGCTCTCAGGCGGACGCCGGGGTGGACGTGGACGTGGAGGAGACGGGGACCACCTTCGAGGAGAACTCCATGCTGAAGGCCAGGGCCGTGATGGAGGCCAGCGGCCTGCCCGCCATCGCGGACGATTCCGGCCTGTGCGTGGACGCGCTGGGCGGGGCGCCCGGCGTGTACTCCGCCCGGTACGGCGGGGAGGGGCTGGACGACGTGGGCCGCTACCGCCTGCTGCTGTCCAACATGCCCAAGGGCCAGGCCCGGGCGGCGAAGTTCGTGTCCGTGATCACCTGCTGCTTCCCCGATGGGACCGCGGTCTCCGCCCGGGGAGAGTGCCCGGGCACCATCGCCTTCGCCCCCATGGGGGAGGGCGGCTTCGGCTACGACCCGGTGTTCTTCCTGCCCAAGCTGAAAAAGACCTTCGCCCAGCTCACGCCGGAGGAGAAGAACGCTATCTCCCACCGCGGGAAGGCGTTGGAGGCGTTCCAGGAAAAGCTGGAGGAGTATTTGAGATAGAGCCGCATAAAACTATGGTATAGAAAGGATCTTCCTATGGATCTGACGAGCAAACAGCGGGCCCAGCTCCGGGGCATGGCCAACGACATCGAGACCATCGTCCACGTGGGCAAAGACGGCGTGGGGTCCAATCTGATCAAGCAGGCGGACGACGCCTTGGAGGCCAGGGAGCTGATCAAGGGAAAGGTGCTGGAGAACAGCCCCCTGTCTCCCCGGGAGGGGGCGGAGGAGCTGGCCCGGGCCACCAGGAGCGAGGTCGTCCAGGTGATCGGCACGAAGTTCGTGCTGTACCGAGAGACCCACAGCAAGCCCAAAGAAAAACGGATCCGGCTGGTGAGATAGGCGTCCCCTAAACTATTTCTTTCAGAGAGGGTGGTCCCGTTGAAAATCGGCATCTACGGCGGAAGCTTCAATCCCCCCCATCTCGGGCATCTGGCGGCGGCCAGGGCGGCTGTGGCCGCTTTGGGCCTGGACAAGCTGGTGTTCATCCCAGCAGGCACGCCGCCCCACAAGGAGCTGGCCCACGGGAGCCCCACCAGGGCCCAGCGGCTGGAGATGACGGCCATCGCCGCCGATCAGCTCCGGATGCCTGGAGTGACGCAGGTGTGGGACACGGAGCTGCACCGGGAGGGCAAGAGCTACACTGCCGATACCTTGGAGGAAGCGGTCCAGCGTTGGCCTGGGGACGAATTGTGGCTGCTCATGGGGACGGACATGTTCCTCACCGTCCATCTGTGGAAGGATCCGGAGAGGCTGCTGGCCTTGGCGGGCGTGTGCGCCTTCGGGCGGACGGAGGCGGACAGCGAAGAAGTGTTCGCCCCTCAGCGCAGAGCGCTGAGCGAGACCTTTGGCGCGAAGATCGTCACCGTGTCCGTGCCCGGACTGGTGGACGTCTCGTCCACCCGCCTGCGGGAGCTGCTCCCGCAGGGAAAAGGACGCGGATCTTTGCCGGAAGCGGTGTATGGCTACATCTTACGGGAAAAACTATATGGGACGCACGCCGATCTCGGGCGGCTGGACCTGGAGGACCTGCGCTGCGTGTCCTACTCCATGGTGAAGGCCCAGCGGCTGGCCCACATCCGGGGCACCGAGGAGGAGGCCGCCCGCCTGGCCCGGCGCTGGGGGGCGGACGAGGAGCGGATGCGCCGTGCGGCCATCCTCCACGACTGCACCAAGTACCTGACCCACCAGGAGCACCTGGACATCTGCGACCGCTATGGCGTGGAGCTGTGCCCATTGGAGCGGGCCACCGACAAGCTGCTCCACGCCAAGAGCGGCGCGGCCCTGGCCCGGCATGTCTTTGGGGCGGACGACAGGATCTATGAGGCGATCCTCTACCATACCACGGCCCGGGCGGGGATGGGGCTGGAGGAGAAGCTGCTGTACATCGCCGACTACATGGAGCCCAACCGGGACCTTCCAGGTGTGGATGAGCTGCGCAGGCTCGCGTATGCCGATCTGGACGAGGCGGTGCGGCTGGGCGCGAGCCTGTCCATCCAGGAGATGATCCAGCGGGGCCGTGAGATCCACCACGACACGCAAGAGGCGTTCGAATATTACGAGAAGGGAAATGAAGCATGAGCGACCAGTCCAGGAGACCGAACGATCGGACACAGGGCCCGGCCGGCCCGGAGCATGGCCAGGCCGGATCCCCCGCGCAGGCACGGAAGAAAAAAGAGAGACTGATCATGGCGCTCATGATCGTGCTGGCGGCGGTCATGGTCGTCGCCGCCGCGGCCATGATGCTGTACAGCCGATGGTTCCAAAAGCCGGACCTGCCGTCGCCGCCGCCCGCCCAGACGGCGGACCCGGCCCTGAGCCTGCCGCCCGACGAGACCCCGGAGCCCACGCTGAGCTTCGACGCCGTGGAGCCGAAGGTGAGCGGTGAGCGCAAGAGCGAGGACATCTTCACCTTCCTGATCTTCGGCTCGGATACCACCTCCGGACTCACGGACACGATGATGGTGGCCACCTACGACGTGACGAACCAGCAGGCCACCGTGATGTCCATCCCTCGGGACACCTTGATCAACAGCAGCGCCCGGGGAGGATTGAACGCGAAGAAGATCAACGCCGTCTACAACGTCTACGGCAAGGGCGAGCAGGGGATCGAGGGGCTGAGATCCGAGGTGTCCGAGCTAGTGGGGTTCACGCCCGACTACTATGTGCGCATCGACTGGGAGCTGGTGGGGGAGATGGTGGACGCCATCGGCGGCGTCTGGTTCGACAACCCCTATCACATGGAATATTACGATCCCTATCAGGATCTGAACATCTATCAGGAGAAGGGATACCGCAAGCTCACTGGCAACGACGCCATGCAGGTGGTGCGCTGGCGGCACAACGGCAGGGGCGCGGACGGGAAGATCATCCCCGGCGGCGGCGACGGCAGCGACCTTTGCCGCTTGCAGGTGCAGCACGCGTTCCTGAAAGCGGTGCTCCAGCAGACACTCCAGATCCAGAACATGTTCCGGATCGGCCAGTTGATCGAGCTGTTCAACACCCGGGTGGAGAGCGACCTGGGCGTGGAGAACATGTTCTGGTTCGCGCAGCAGGCCGTCCTGGGGGGGCTCCAGGTGGACGATGTGGAGTTCTGCACCATGCCCGTCACATTGGGCAGCTATGGGCGGTACAGCTTCGTCTACCCCGTCCAGAGCCAACTGCTGACCCTGATCAACGAGTCCTTGAACCCCTTCGTGGAACAGGTGACCATCCGGCAACTGGACCTGATGAGCGTGGCCCCGGACGGATCGCTGCGCTCCAGCACGGGGCGGCTGGCCGATCCTTCCCTGGGCTTCCCGCCGGTGACCGCGAGCGATGAGCTGGAAGAGAGCGACGACCCGGAGGTGAGCGGCGATCCGGAACAGAGCGGAGACCCGGAGCAGAGCCTGCCTCCCGCTCCAAGCGGGCCGGTAGAGAGCGACCCGGCGGCGAGCGATCCCGTGGACAGCGGCCCGGTGGACAGCCAGCCGGTGGAGAGCGGGACGATGGGAGAGCGGCAGCCGGGGCAGAACGAGGGCGACCCTGTGCAGTCCGACCCGGCACAGTCCGATCCCGTACAGTCCGACCCTGTACAGACAGACCCCGTACAGTCCGACCCAGTGCAGCCCGACCCTGAGCAGACCCAGCCTGTGCAGTCCCAGGCGGTGGAGGGGGACGTGACCGACTGGGGCGAGACCCCGGATTGAACTGAAAAGGAGAGAACATCATGATGAACGAGAAGGAAATGATCGCCATCGCGGTGAAGGCCCTGGACGATAAGAAAGGCAAGGACATCAAAGTGCTGCACACTGCGGACCAGACCACGTTGGCGGACTATTTCATCATCTGCAACGGCACCTCCAACACCCAGGTCCGGGCCCTGGCCGACGCGGTGGAGGAGGCCATGTCCAAGGCTGGGGAGGAGCCCCATCACATCGAGGGACACCGGGGAGGACAGTGGACGCTGATGGACTATTCCAGCGTGGTGATCCACATCTTCACCGAGGAAGGCCGGGAGTTCTATGACCTGGAGCGCCTGTGGTCGGACGCCCAGCCGGTGGACGTGTCCGGATATCTGACGGCGGAAACTGAGTGAAGGCGGCGAGAGACGATGGAAAACACGGGTAAAAAGGTCATGGTCTCCGGCATCCAGCCCAGCGGGGAGCTCCATCTGGGCAACTATCTGGGCCCGCTGCGCCACTGGCCGGAGATGATCGACCAGTTCGACTGCTACTTCTTCCTGGCCGATCTGCACACCATCACCGTCCGGCAGGACCCGGCGGAGCTGCGCAAGCGTACCCTGACCCTCATCGCTCAGTACATCGCCTGCGGTCTGGACCCGGAGAGGTGTGTGCTGTTCGTCCAGTCCCATGTGCCCGCCCACAGCCAGTTGGGCTGGGTGCTGGACTGCTACACGATGTTCGGGGAGCTGTCCCGTATGACCCAGTTCAAGGACAAATCCGCGCGGAACGCGGACAACATCAACGCGGGCCTGTTCACCTATCCCGTGCTCATGGCGGCGGACATCCTGCTCTATCAGCCGGACGCCGTCCCCGTGGGGGAGGACCAGAAGCAGCATGTGGAGATCTGCCGGGACATCGCCGGACGCTTCAACGGCGTGTATGGAGATGTGTTCAAGATCCCGGAGCCCTACATCGCCAAGGTGGGCGCCCGGATCATGAGCCTGAGCACGCCGGACAGCAAGATGAGCAAGTCCCAGCCCGAGGGCTGCGTGTTCCTCATGGAGAAGCCGGAGGACATCATGCGCAAGTTCAAGCGGGCGGTCACCGACAGCGACGTGGAGCGCTGCGTGCGCTACGCCCCAGGGGAGAAGCCTGGGGTGTCCAACCTGATCCAGATCTACGCCGCGGCCACGGGGAAGAGCTACGAGGAGATCGAGCAGGGATTCGACGGCAAGGGCTACGGCGCGTTCAAGCCCGCGGTGGGCGAGGCGGTGGTGGAGACCCTGCGTCCCATCCGGGAGGAGGCGGCGCGGCTGCTGGCGGACAAAGCCTATCTGGAGGGCGTGTACCGGGCCGGTGCGGAGAGGGCCTCCCATGTGGCGGAGAAAACGCTTCGGAAGGTCTATAAAAAGGTGGGCTTCTTGCCCCGGTGAAGCGAGCGCGCCGGCGGGCGCCGCGCACATATCAGACCGGCGGGCCATCGGCCCGCCGGTGCAGTGAGTGCGCTTTTGGCTTCGAGCGGGAAAAAGAGACACGCAGGGCAAAGGAGCGAGATTCATTTTGAATGGTTTGAGTAAGATCATAGCGTCCCAGGAGATCTGGCATGTGCTGATGTCGCTGGCGCTGGCGGCGGTGGTGGCGTTCCTGTCCACGCCGCTGGTGAAGGCGCTGTCGGTGAAGGTGGGGGCGGTGGACGTGCCCAAGGACGCCCGGCGTATGCACGACCACCCTATCCCGCGCATGGGAGGGCTGGCCATCTTCCTGGGGTTCGTGTTCGCTATGCTGCTTATGGTGCCGCTGGACACGGAAAAGAAGGGGATGCTGCTGGGGGCGGTGATCATCGTGGTGTTGGGGATCTTCGATGACATCTACGCCCTGCCGGCCAAGCCCAAGTTCGTGGTGCAGATCGTGGCCGCGCTGATCGCCGTGATAGCGGGGAACCGCATCGAGGTGCTGTCCAACCCCAACATTTTCAGTCCCGACCCCGTGTGGAAGCTGGGGGTGCTGTCCATCCCGATCACGGTGATCTGGATCGTGGCCATCACCAACGCCGTCAACCTCATCGACGGGCTGGACGGGCTGGCCTGCGGCGTGTCCACCATCAGCGCGGCCACGATGCTGGTCATCGCCCTGCGGGTGAGCGAGCTGGACGTGGCGGTGATGATGGCGGCGCTGGCGGGAGCGTGCATCGGCTTCTTGCCATATAACTTCAATCCGGCCAAGATCTTCATGGGGGACACCGGAGCCACCTTCCTGGGCTTCATCATGGCCACCGTATCGGTGGAGGGGATGTTCAAGATGTACAACGTCATCTCCTTCGTGGTGCCCTTCCTCATGCTGGGCCTGCCCATCTTCGACGTGTGCTTCGCGGTGGTGCGCCGGGTGTCCCACGGCAAGAGCCCCATGGAGCCGGACCGGGGGCATGTCCACCACCGGCTCATCGATATGGGCTTCTCGCAGAAGCAGGCGGTGGGGGTGCTGTACGTCATATCCGCCATCCTGGGGCTGTCCGCCGTGGTGCTCACCGCCACCAACGCGGTGAAGGCCATGGTGTTCCTGCTGTCCATGGGGGCGGCGGCGGTAGTCGCTTGGCGGGTGTTCCTGGGCGGGCCGGCGGGCCTTGAAAAGACGCAAGGGCCTGACGGGGCCGCGCATGAGAAAGGATCGGAGGCAGAGCAGCCGGCCCGGTCCGAAGGAGAGGGAGAGGACGTCCATGGATAAGCTGAAGGTGATGACCATTTTCGGCACCCGTCCGGAGGCCATCAAGATGGCCCCGCTGGTGAAGGAGCTGGAGAGCCGGCCGGAGATCGAGAGCTGCTGCTGCGTCACGGCCCAGCACCGGCAGATGCTGGACACGGTGCTGGACATCTTCAAGCTGGAGCCCCAGTTCGACCTGGACGTCATGGAGGACCGCCAGACCCTGTCCACCATCACCTCAAAATGCCTGTTGGGGCTGGAGAAGGTGTTCCAGCAGGTGCGGCCCGATCTGGTCCTGGTCCACGGGGACACCTCCACTACCTTTGCCGGAGCGCTGGCCGCGTTCTACCAGCAGATCGCGGTGGGACATGTGGAGGCCGGACTGCGCACCTGGGACAGATATTCTCCCTTCCCGGAGGAGATGAACCGTTCCATGGTGGGGCGGCTGGCGGAGCTGCATTTCTGCCCCACGCAGGCCAACCGCCGCAATCTGGAGGCGGAGGGCGTCACGAAGGGGCTGTTCGTCACCGGCAACACGGTGATCGACGCGCTGCGCACCACCGTGCGGGAGGACTTCACCTTCGCGCAGGACGGCCTGAACACGCTGGACTATGACGGCAAGCGTGTGATCCTGGTCACCTGCCACCGGCGGGAGAACTACGGCCGGCCCATGGAGGACATCATGTCCGCCCTGGCCCATATCGCCAGGACGCACCCGTCGGCGGAGCTGATCTATCCGGTACATCTCAGCCCTGTGGTCCAGGAGTGCGCCCGCCGGCACCTGGACGGCATCGGGAACGTCCGCCTGATCGCGCCCTTGGATGTGGAGGAGATGCACAACCTCATGGCCCGCAGCTATCTGGTGATGACCGATTCGGGCGGGCTGCAGGAGGAGGCGCCCGCCTTGGGCAAGCCCGTGCTCGTCCTGCGCCGTGAGACGGAACGGCCCGAGGCCGTCCAGGCCGGGACGGTGGAGCTGGCGGGCGTGGAGTACGAGCGCATCGTGGAGCTGGCGGACGAGCTGCTGGCCGATCCCGACGCATATGCGAAGATGGCCCGTGCCATCAACCCCTATGGGGACGGAGGCGCCTGCCGCCGTATCGCCGACGGGATCTTGTATCACTTCGGACGCAGGGCGGCGCCGCCGGAGGAGTTCGAGAGCTGCTGAACATGAGACGATGCAGGGAGAGGAGGGACAGGCTTGGAGGACAAAAAACGCACGGCGATGGCGGTGATCATCATCGTTGTGGTGTTGGCCGCCGTGCTGTACAGCTTTTTCCTCAACCTGTTCGGTCCTACCCCCCGGCTGGAGCTGGCCGATCCCGATGCCTCCCAGAGTATGGACCCTGTGGGCGAGCAGAGCGGCCAAGTAGGCGGCGTGGTGGTGGATGTCACGCCCCAGACGGTGCAGAGCCTCATCGCCTATCTGGAGCGGTACGAGAGCTACCGCCGCACAGTGACGGTAGGATACTTCTCCGACGGACAGCCGGTGGGGACGGTGAACGCCCAGGTCTGGGCGGACGGCGGTTGGGTGCGCATCTCCGCCACGCTCAGCTCCGGCGCGGTGGAGCACAGTGTGGTGGGGGACGGCAAGCTGTGGCTGTGGTACGATAACGGCCGCTCGGTGCACACCGCCCCGGCGGCGGACAGGACGGCCGACCTTGCCCAGCGCCTGCCCACCTATGAGGATGTATTGGCCTTGGACAAGAAGGACATCACCGCGGCGGGATATGAGGAGCGGGACGGTCAGCCCTGCGTCTATGTGGCCTCCAACTCCCCGATGGGGTATACCGAGCGGTGGTGGATCTCGGCCAACAGCGGTCTTTTGGTCGCGGTGGAGACGGAAAAGGACGGGGAACTGGTGTACGCCATGAGTTCCCGGGACGTGGTGAGCCCTCTGGATCAGACCGAGGGCGTTTTCGTGCTCCCCGACGGGACGGAGCTGTACAGGTCCGAGGAGTGAGTCAATCCCCGCCGCTCTCGTTCCCGCCGTCCAGTCCCAGAAGGAGCAGCAGGCCCAGCGTGATGACCAGCTCCAGGTTGTCTCCGTCCTCCAGATAGAGGAACAGGATGATGAGCACCAGCAGGATGTCCCCGGTGTCGAAGTTTTCCAGGGAAAAGTGCTTTTTCGCGCTGTCCAGGAGCTGGCTCAAGCCGCCTGTCACTTCTCCCAGCAGGTCGTTCTTGGAGCGCACGGGCCCTGGAGGGCGGTATGGACCAGGCTGCTGACGGTGGGGACGGTGCTGCTCCTGGTTCGGCCCCGGGCCATGCTGCTGGTGATCGTGGTCCGGCCGGCCCTGCCCTTCCGGCTCCAGCAGGACGAAGCTGCCGTCGTCCAGATAGTGGTTATACATGGCCGTCCTCCTTGCGGGCGCGGAACAGCTCGAGCCCCGAGCGGATCAGGCGGGACATCTTGGCGATTTGGATCGCCTTGTCCAATTTGGCGTACCGCTGTTCCTTCACGAAGGGACGCAGGGCGTTGAGCAGCGCGGTGCGCTTGTCGTCCTCGCCGCTGACGAACTGGCCCATGAGCTGGGCCGCGGCGGACAGGGTGCCCGGGTCCAGGCTGCCCAGGGCTCCCAGCAGCCCCCCCGCCCCTGCGCCGGAGCTGGTGGGAGCGGCAGGAGGCGCGGGCGCGTCCTCAGACGGGCGGGGCGGGCCCGATGGCTGTCCCTGGTCCTGGACCGGAGCTTGAGGCTGAGCCTGAGCTTGAGCTTGGCTCTGGCTTTGCCCGCCCAGGTCCAAGGACTGGGCCAGAGACATGATCTGCGCCATGGCCTGGGGGTTGCCCAGGATGTTTTCCAGTTTTTCTTCCAGCTCGCTCATGGCTTCCCCTCCTGGCGCGGTATTCGTTCAGGGCCTTACTTAAAGTTCTCCTTCATCTTCTGGATGAGTTTGGCTCCTTCCGGGTCGTGCATGAGCTGGCGGATGGCGTCGGCGAGTTGGGCGGTGTCCCCCTTCGCGGCCCGCTCCGCCGCAGACTCCAGGTCCCCGGTGCTTTGGCTGAGCATGGAGAAGATACGCTGGGTCTCCGGCGCGTCCCGCAGCTTCTCCAGCTTCGCGGTGTCTTTCATGAGGCTGGCGGCCTCTTTCCCTTTGAGCAGTTCGTCAAAATTCGGCATAGGTGATCCCTCCGTTCACTGTCAGTATATGTTCGGAGGCGGGAATGGTGACCAATATGAAAATTTTAGTGTTCTCGGATTCTCACGGCAGGCTCGGCGCGATGGTGGATGCCATCGAACGGGAGCGGCCCCAGCGCGTGTTCTTTCTGGGCGACCATTACCGGGACGGCCAGGAGCTGGCGGGCGCTTACCCCGACCTGCCGATGGAGCTGGTGAAGGGCAATTGCGACTGGGACCAAGCGCCCGACGAGCTGTTGGTGGAGGCGGGGGGCGTGCGGTTCCTGCTCACGCACGGCCACCGCTACGGCGTGAAGAGCGGGACGGATCGTCTGGCCCGGGCGGCGCGGGAGAAAGGGGTGGCCGTGGCCTGCTTCGGACACACCCATGAGGGGCTGAACATGCCTGACCGGGGGGTCCTCTTGTTCAATCCAGGCACTGCGGGAGGGATCCAGAACCGGGTGGGCTATGGAGTGATCGTGGCCGCTGACGGGAAGTTCCGCGCGGATCTGAGATGATCCGCGCATGGAAAGGGCCGTCGAAGGCGGAGGATCGTGGATCTTGGATGGAACGATGAAGGGCCCCGGCGCGATCGGTCGCGCCGGGGCCCTTTTCATAGAGCGTTCTTTCAAGCGTGGCTGTGCCTTGCCCGATCGTCCACGGTCCGGAACAGAAGGGTGAGGCACCACAGGGCCGCCAGGCCGACCACCGTATAGATGATCCGGGCCATCCACGTACCGGAGCCGCCGCAGATGAAGGCCACCAGGTCGAGATTGAACAGCCCGATACATCCCCAGTTCAGTCCGCCGATGATGGACAGCGCCAGAGCGATCTTATCCAGGAACACGGTACAAACCTCCTTTGGCTGACGGACCATGCCTATGATCCGCCCGCTGTTATGATCACGAAGGTAGTTTGCACCGAGCTTAGACGGCTATGCTGGAAATTTTTTGACGGATCGGCACGTTTTATCGTGCGGAAACGATCTGACTGTTGGGGATGATACACACATAGCACCGTCCCCGGCCCAGGGAGAGGGGCGAACCGTCGGCGGTGGAATAACGGAACTGCTCGTTCGCGGAACCTTTTTCCCAAGTGATGGGGATCATCTTCCCACCGCAGGCGAACCAGCCGCTGCCGGAGGAGAGGCCGACCCGCACCCGTCCGGCGTCGTCCAGCACCACGTAGCTGGTCTGGAGCACCAGCAGATTGGTGGCCGAGATCTGACTGCCGTCGTTGCCGTCTATGTAAGGCTGGTCATACTCCTCCACATAGTATACGCTGTCTTCCTGATCGTAGCGGAAGATGCCGGTCTTGTAGGTGGAGAAGGGGACGGTGACAGTGAGAGCGTCCTGCCCGCCCGCCGGCGTCCCATCATCGACGAAGGACGCCGAATAGGTATAGCCGTCGCTGTGGGCCTCCAGTCCCCGCTGGGTGAGCATGGCGGTGATGGCCTCGCCGGAGGTGAGCAGGGAGTGCTCATAGGCGTAGTGCTGCCCGGGCACCCGGTCCCGGTCCCGCCAGAACATCCCCGCCTCGGCGCTGGAATAGTAGCCGTTCACGCCGTCTACAGTGAACAGGCCCCGGCTGTTCTTGGTGTCATAGAACTCCGGGCTGCCCCCGGCGTGGATGAACACCGCGTCGTGGCCCTGGGCGATCTCCCAGTAATACTGCCGGGCGGAGCGCACCGAGCCTACGGGGCCCAACTGTTCCGGCTGCTGGTACACCGCCAGCATCCGGGTGATGCCGCCCTCGGCCAGCACCTCGTAGATGATGTCCGCCTGGCTGTTGCCCTGCTGGGGCAGGGCGGCCTTGATGTTGTTGAGCATGACGGCCACCGGCCGCTTGCCGGACAGGTCCTCCTCACAGGCCACCCCGGTGAGCGGATGATAGAAGGTGGGGACGGTAGGGGAAGGAGTGGGGGTCGGGAGGGGCTGCTGGCTCTCCGGGACGGAGGAGGCAGGCGGATCCGACTGGGGAGGCGCGGTGGATGCATCCGGACGATCGCTGCCGCAGGCGGCGAGCGACAAGAGCAGCAGGGCGCAGAACAGGCATCTGATACGTTTCATGAAGGTCCCTCCTCAAAACACGCCTGCCGGCGACGGGTAGGCTTGGAACGATTATACCAATTTTGTCGAAGTTTGTAAATGGCCGATCGTTGGGATGGGATGTTTTGGAAAGGGCATGGGGCCTCCCGCGCCTTGCGCGTGAGAGACGGCGTTCGGCTACGCACAGAGAGGAGGACGCTGCGGCGGGGCTCGCCCTATTGTAGTATGCTTCGGATATCGTCCTGGATACGGGAGGTGAGCTGAGCGTATCGGGCCCGTTCTTCCTCGGTGAGTCCGGAGAGCCGGGCGGTCTCGAAGTCCTCATACGCTTTTTCCACGTCGGCCAGCACGGCCTCGGCGGTGGCCGGGAACGAGATCTGGAGCTGTTTCTCGCTGCCGCCGGCGCGGGCCTCTGCCGTGGCGATCAGTCCCTTCGCGCTCAGCCGCTGGAGCAGGATGGACAGGCCGCTCTTGGTCAGCCCTGCGAAGTCCGCCAGCTCTTTGCGTGTGCCGGAGCCGGAACGGTGCAGGCGGAGCAGCAGGTCGGCCTCAGACAGGGACAGGCCGTTTTTCTGGGCGGCGGGCTCCAGATAGTAATCCATCAGCTTCCGCTCCCGGAACGTTTCGTATAGGAAGCCCTCCCCGGCCAAAGCGCTGGAGTGGACCTGGGTGCGTTCCTCCCCCAGCCGGGTGGAGCCCAGAGGCCAGGGCAGGGTGGCGCCGTCTTGCGCGGCGTCGATGAGGAAGCGGTATACCTTCAAACGGCGCTTCTCATACTCTGTTTCGTCCAGCACGGTTTTGTAGAACTGGTCATAGTATTCGAACAGCATCAGCTTGGTGCGTATGGTCTTAGAGATGCTCAGGCCCTGGCTGGCAAGGGAGCCTTCGGTCTTGACATAGTAATAGATGGGGACCTGAAGGGCGAAGAAGGTCTCCGCGTGGCGGATGTACTCCAGATTGAACAGGAAGTCCTCGCACCAACTGATCTTGGGATCCATCCGCAGGCCGTGCTCCTGGATGATGTCCCGGCGGTAGAGCTTGTTCCACAGCACGCCGTAATAAAAATCGGCGGGGTCCTCCATCATATGCGCGGCATATCTTTCCCGAGTGAGCGGTCCGTCCTCATCGATGTCCCCTTTGGGCGACACCCGCTTCCCCACTACCCGGTAGAAATCGGACACCACCATGTCGCATCCGTGCTCCTCTGCGGCCCGGACCAGCAGCTTGGTGGCATTGGGCGTGATCCAATCGTCGGCGTCCAGGAATTGCAGATAGCGTCCCCGGGCCTGATCCATGGCCTGGTTCCGGGTGTCGGACACGCCGGAATTCTCCTTATGGATGACCCGCACCCGGCTGTCCGACTGCGCAAAGGCATCGCACAGAGCGCCGGAGCCGTCTTTGCTGCCGTCGTCTGCCAGGATCAGCTCGAAGTCGGCGAACTCTTGGCCCAGGACGCTCTCGACACAGCGGCGGAGGGTCGCCTCGGCGTTATAGATGGGCACGATGATGGTGACACATGGTTCCATAAAAAACACTCCTATATTTTGAGACTTCACATGCTCACAACGGCGCGAAGGGGCTGTGAGATCCGAAACAGGTGTGTGCGGATCGTTTGGGGCGCGTCGGGACGGCCCGTCCTGATGGCATTATATCAAAAAGCGACACTCCCGTCGAGCCAAAAAATGGAGCGGGCCATGAGCAGGAAAAAAATATTTGAGGCAGGTCTGGGCAACTGCCGGTCGGAGCTGCTATAATAGCGTCGAGAAAGGAGGGCGTCACGATGCGCTTGCGATTTAAGCAGAGGTTTTTTTCCTGGTTCGACAGCTACGACATCTATGACGAGGACGGCAACACCGTCTACGTGGTGAAGGGGGAGCCGAGCTGGGGGCACCGGCTCCAGATCTATGATGCCTACGGCAGACATCTGGGTACGGTGCAGGAAAAGGTGTTCACTTGGCTGCCCCAATTCGAGCTGTATGTGGGAGACCGGCAGGTGGGCGTACTGGAAAAAGAGTTCACCTTTTTCCGCCCTAGATTTGACCTGGATCACAACGGCTGGACAGTGGAGGGCGATGTTTGGGGGTGGGACTACACGGTGATGGACGGTCCTCGCACGGTGATGTCCCTGTCCAAAGAGCTGTGGAACTGGACGGACACCTACAGCATGGACATAGCCCGCCCCGAGGACGCATTGCTGTGCCTGATGATCGTGCTGTCCATCGACGCGGCCAAGTGCTCCCGGGGGGATCCATAACGATTGGATCGAAGGCTGAGGGCCCATCATCGGGCCCTCAGCCTTTTGACATCGGCCGGTCCATACGGTCGCCGATTCTCCTCCGTTGTACGCTTCCGGGGAACGTTCTCCCGTTTCGAAGGTTCGGTGGGAGGTGAGAGCGGAACGGAGCACACGAAGCGTGGAGGACACAAGGCGAGACGCGTCCCGGGATCTGGAGCGCGTCGAAGATCATGAGGAAGGGGCGAAGATATGGGATATCTGGATAGTGCGGGCCTGCGCCATCTGTGGACGAAGCTGGAGGAGGTCTTTTCGGCCAAGCAAGATCTTCTCGTCGGGAATTCAGGGCAGGTAGTGGGGTTCGGTGTATCGGGAACGGTGGAGGCCCAGAACGGCTGGAGCAACCCGAACCTGTTGGACAACTGGTATTTCGCAGATCCTGTCAATCAAAGGGGGGAGAAGGAATACAGGAACGACACCTATACGATCGACCGATGGATCAGCGATTGTTCGGAGTCGAGGCCGCTGAGCGTCAAGGGGACCGGTGTCGCCGTCATCGGCGATACCGCATTGTGCCAAAGGTTCCCCAAGGGGCAATTCGACCCAAGCGACGTATTCACGTTCAGTGTACTGTATGAGGATGGAGGGTTCTCCTCCTGTACGGGCACGTTCCATACGGGCCCGTCATCTGTCGCCGGAGAGATCGCCGTCGAAATGGCAGCATCGGAAGCGTATGATTCCATCCGTTTTTGCAGGACGGACCGCAGTGTGAGCACGATCGTCGCGGCCAAGCTGGAGCACGGCGGCATCCAGACCTTGGCCCGTCAGGATGCCGCTGGAAGCTGGGTGCTCAACGATCCCCCGCCGAGCAAGGCGCTGGAGCTGGCGAAGTGTCAAAGGCACCAATACCTTACGGCCAGGATGCCGTATGCGTGGTTGTCGATCGGCGTCGCGGTGGCTACGGTCCAGATCGATTTTCCCGTCCCGCTGCCTCAATCGATGGACAAGATGCCCGCTCTGGTCCATTCAGGACGATTCCAGGCGTTGTCGGGTGGGACCAGGCTGGATATCACAGACCTGGCCATCGGCAAGGTCACGAAAACGACGGCATGGGTGACGGCGTCCGTAGCAGGGGCGGTGGTAGGCAGTCCCTATAAACTGATCGCGGCTGATGATTGTAGAGATGCCTTCTTACTGTTCGACGCGAACTTATAAAGACATCGATACTTGCGCGACCGAGCCCGATCCTGCTAAAATAGGGAGCACACCAAAAAAAGAGGGGGAGCGGACATGAGAGGATGG
>CANRXB010000010.1 GCA_947643715.1 uncultured bacterium | reverse complement strand
CCTCCACGGTGAAGTCCAGGCCGTGGAGGGCCTGCTTGTCTTTGCTGTAGGAGAATGTCAGGTTCTTGACCTCAATCATTCGTCGTCACCCCATTTCCCACGCTTATTTCTCTCCTGCTGGCGCTTGCTCCACCATTTCATAAACCTGATCTTGAACGGGATGGAGATAATCAGCACCGCCACGATCACCAGCCACCAGTACCACGCTAAACCTAAGAACATAAAAAACCCTCCTTATTTGTGATAAGGAGAGTTTAGGTATGCGGTGTGAAATTGGTGTGAGGCCACTGTGAAATCCGTGTGAAATTATTCTGTAACGGGGATAGAGAAATAGAACCGCACCCCATCCTCTTGGTTTTCCGCACCGTAGGGAAGATTTTGCATAGACAGAATTTGCGCCACAATGGACAGCCCCAGCCCGGAACCGCTGTACTCTGCGCCGCTGTCCCGATAGAATTTTGTCCAGATTTTGGGCAGGTCACTTTCTGGAATGGGTCTGCCCTGGTTGAAGATGGAGAAATGCAGCGCCCCATCATCCACTGTCAGTTCCAGCCGCAGAACGCCGCCGGGATACACATTTTTCTTGGCGTTGACGATCAGGTTGTCCAAAACCTGCTCCATGCGCCGTTGGTCTGTCCGCACAAAAGCCTTTTGTTTCGGCAGTTCATGTTGCAAATCAAAATCGGTGTCCAGGGCGTCAATCAAGAGCCGCCCGGCTACCGTTTCCACCAGCTCCACAAAGTCGAACCGGGCGACATTCAATCTTGCTGCCCCGCTTTCCAGCGCCGACAAATCCAACAGGGTCACGATCAGGTCGTTCATGCGCTCTACTTCGGAAACAATGACTTGGGCGTATTTCTGCTTTTTGGCCTCGTCCGCTTCGTCCTGCAAGCCCTCGGCGTAGGCCCGGATGATACCCAGCGGGGTTTTCATCTCATGGGATAGGCTGTCCACCAGCTCTTTGCGCTCAGACAGGAGAAGCCGCTCCTTTTCCACGTCCTTTTCAAGCTGCGTGTTTGCGCCCTCCAACCGGGCAAGGGCCTGCTGCAGATTTTCAGCCATTGTGTTCAGGCTGGCAGACAGTTCTCCAAATTCATCGGTTGAAACGAGATCGCAGGGGGTGGAAAAGTCCAGCCCTGCCATACGCTTTGCGGAGGCGTTCAGTTTGTCAATCGGTTTTGTGATAAAGCGGCCCATAAAAAGGTCAATACCGATAATCAGCAGAAAAACAAACCCCAGCCAGATTAGAAAAGAAGTATCTTCGCTGACCGGCAGGCCGGTGGAGAAAATGTAGGAAAAGATCAACACAGCTCCCGCCAGCTTGGAGAGCATCAAAATCTTTTTCCGAACAGTATGGAGGGAAAACAGCTCTTTCATACCACTACCTCGAATTTGTAGCCGGAGCGGATCAGCGTGACGATATGCCTGCCCTCGTCCCCCAGCTTCTGCCGCAGGGTCTTGATATGGGTGTCCACGGTGCGGGTCGTTCCCTCAAAGTCATAGCCCCATACACGGTTTAGAAGCTGCTCCCGGCTGAAAATCTGTCCGGGGTTTGCCATCAAAAAGGCGAGTAGTTCATACTCTTTATGGGTCAAGGCAATCTCCTGACCGTCAAGATAGACCTTGTGCGCGTTGGGGTGGAGCATGATTTTCCCGGCGGTAATCGCTCCAGCAGAAGCAGGGAAGGAACGGCGCAGGAGAGCATTCACTTTTGCAAGCAGCACCTTGGGGCTGAATGGCTTTGTCATATAGTCGTCCGCGCCATAGTCATAGCCTTTCAGCTTGTCATCCTCCGCACTTTTGGCGGTGAGCATGATAATGGGCAGTTCGCTCATTTCCCGCGCCATCTTGCAGACGGAGAAACCGTCCAGGTGGGGCATCATCACATCTAAGATTATTAAATCCATAGGATGATTTTTCAGCGTGACAAGAGCGTCTACGCCATCGTCAGCGGTAAAACAGGTGTGTCCGCCTTTCCGCATATAGTCCGTGATGATGTCCTGCATGGCCTTTTCATCTTCGACAATCAGGATATTCGCCACAAAAATCACCTCTTTCCCATAAAGCATTATAATTCTGTCCAAGCGAGAATACAAGCGACAAAATCAGCAGGGGAGAGGGTGGAAACAGCTTGTCCCATCGAAAATTTTAACAGGTTGTCTTTACACCATCGCCGCTGGAAAAGGCTTGTCCCACCAACAATCCAGTGTTTTCAACGGTTTCCGGTCATGTTGCACTTCCACCATCGCCCCATCTGCCGCCAGATCCTCGGTCAGATCGGCGATGATATCGCCTGTGACCTGCATGGAAGAGGCGGACCAAGGGTAGCCGGAAGCGAACTGAGGATATACGCCAGTGGTGTGGTCCACGAAATAGGAATCGAATCCAGCAGTCTTGATTTGCTCGTCGCTCAAGTTCCGAGTGAGCTGATGGACCAGGGTGCCTACCATCTCAAGGTGCCCCAATTCTTCCGTACCTGGACCTTGGAGATGATCTCATCCATGGAGGCGTGGGATCTTTGGGTACAGGTCGATCTGGAGATCGTCCGGATCCTTCCAGCGTCCGCCTGCGTTTTTGGTATAGACCGCCTTGATTAAGACCGCTTTGAGCATCTCATTTTTGAAGGCGGGCGTGGAAAGAAGATTATATAGGTCAAAAAGGTTTTCTACCTGTGGTAGTTCAGCGCTTTTTGGCTCACCTCGATGTATCGAACCGTCCGGATCTGAACTCAAGGCGGACTTGATCGAATAGGCTCGCTGGAGCCGGGCCGAAACGGTGCTGCTGCGGGCAAGGAACGTGTCTATGTCGTAGACACCTTGCTCGAGCAGGTCGTGCAGGCTGCCTTGTTGCTTTTCCAACGCGGATATTTCTGCTTCTGCTCTCATGAGCGCTTTTTGCTGTGCGCGGGACGTGTGGCCGTCCCAACGATCCTCCGTGTCCCAGGGGATATGGCCGTCCGCCAGCCAGTCACGTAAGATCGCTATGATGCGTTCCTCGACCATCGCAAGGTCGGACCCAACGTTGTCACAGCTTGGATATGGACAGATGAGGGTATCCGGCCGTCCTGTTTTGAGATAAGGCCGGCGCTGCATACGTTTCCCGCATTTGCCGCAGATGACGAGTCCCGCCAGAGGATTTTTCGTGACGCCTCTCTCGCGGATGGAAGGGGAGACGTTCCTGGCGAGGTATTCTTGGGCGAGGTCGTAGGTCTCCTGGTCAATCAACGGCTCATGGAGTCCCTCCGACAGAGACACACAATCGTTTCGGGGACGGGAGATGACGACATGTCCTCGCTCTCTGCGTTTGATGACCTTTCGCCATTCCCAGCGGAGCTTGCCGGTGTATACCGGATTCTTCAGCAGATCTCGAATGGCCGCAGCCGTCCATCTATCGCCGTATTTTGGCCGTATCCCCATCATATCCAGGCGCTTTGCGATCTTGGAAAGGCCGATCAGCTGGGGTGTGCCGTTCGAGTCCGGCTCTCCCTTCGTGTAGAGCTCATAGATCATCTTGACGACGGGCGCCTGTTCCGGGTCAGGGGAGAGCGTGTAGCCTTTGTCCCGTTCCAATTTCGTCCTTTCATAACCGTATGGAGGGATAGAGCCGACATATTTCCCTTCTTTGATGGACGCGGCTCTTCCGCGCTGGAGGCGGCGGTTGATGGTCTTGTACTCCCTCCGGCTCATGAACAGGCCGAATTCGAAGTACTCTTCATCGAATTCGTTTTCCGGGTCGTATGTCTTGGATGGCGTCACGATCTTCGTGCCGGAAAATTTGAATGCCTGAGCGACGATGCCTTGGTCGATCGTATCACCTCTGGCGAGCCGCTCCACCTCCATGACGAGGACGCCGGACCACATGCCGCGCTCCACTTCTGAAAGCAACTGCTGCATCACTGGCCGGGCAGCTATCGTCTCTCCGGACACGATCTCCTGGTAGATCTCTGTGATATGGAGGTCCAAACGGCTGGCGAGCTCCAGAAGGGCCCTCTCATGTCTGGCCAGGGTCTCGCCTTCTCCTCGCCGCTCCGCTTCCAAGTCTGCGCGAGATTTTCTGAGATAGATCAGGAAATCCCCATCGTATCGTTCCATATAAAGACCGCCTTTCTGTGTCCGCGCCCTGATTGCCGGGGCCGCGCACGAAATGGATATGCGGTATCGAAACGATCCATTCATGACCGTCCGATGGGCCGTATGTGGTTTAGACCGTCCGGATAGTGGATATCCTTGGTGTGGAGGGTGATACAGATGGAGTTTCGGTATTTCGACGCCAGCGGCCGGCAGCTCACTGTGGAACAACTGTGTTCCATGCAGGTGCTGACCCCCGCGATGGACCATGTTTTCGCTACGGTATTGGAGCGCGTGGAAAAAAGAGAGATGACACAGGGCCCGATTGAAAAAGATTCTTTGGAATGATATAATCAGCCCATGGCTTCACGGCCAGGGCTGATTTTGCTGATTGGAGGTATCATGAGTAGATCTAAGATGTTCAAGCCGCTGGAAGCTGCCAGCGAGCTCACTTTGGCCCTGTACCGCCGTGTATCGACAGACAAACAAGCTGACGAAGGATATTCTTTGGATGTCCAGTCGGAAAAGCTCCAAGCGTATTCCAAGACCTTCACGAACGTGCGGGAAGTCCGTGATTATATGGATGACGGATATTCCGGCAGCAGTCTGGACCGGCCGGGCATGAAGCGGCTGATCAAGGACATCGAGTCTGGGGAGATCACCCATGTGATCGTGGTCAAGCTGGATCGTCTCAGCAGGAGCCAGAAGGATACGCTGCACCTCATCGAAGACATCATGCTCCCCGCGAACGTGGCGTTCATATCCATCATGGAGAGCTTCAATACGGACACGGCGTTCGGGCGGGCAATGGTGGGCATCTTATCTGTATTTGCCCAACTAGAGCGTGAAAACATCTTCGAGCGGACCCGAGGCGGGATGCAAAAGCGCGTCGAGAAGGGTTACTGGCCCGGCGGCGGCCGGACCCCTTACGGATATGATTACGATCCGGCGCGAGGCATCCTGGTGCCGAACGAGCAGGCGGAAGTGGTCCGCTATATCTATGACCGTTATCTTGCCGGAGCGTCTATGCAGACGATCGCCGACAGCCTCGATCTAAAGTATGAGAAGCTGGTCTATAACATCATCACACGTAAGTCCAATGCGGGCTATATCGTCTACAAAGGTGAGGAGTATAAAGGGCTCCACGAGCCTATCATCTCTTTGGACATCTATGACCGCGCGATGGATCTGCTCGCGGAACGTTCCGCGGCGAAACTGGTGACCAAGACCGACCATCTGCTCACGGGGCTGTGCCGTTGCGGCACATGCGGCGCCAAGATGCGGTACATGAAGTGGGGAAAGGCCGGGTTCAAGCTGGTGTGCTACTCACAGCAGCGCAGCAAGCAGTATCTGGTGCGAGATCCAGACTGTGACGGTCCATCCCCGTTCGCCGAGGATGTAGAGGCAGGGGTCATCGACACCTTGTTCGCAGTCTCCAAGGAGAAGCTGGACAGCGCCCGCAAGGCGGTAGAGTCGGGGAGCATGATGGACATGCTCCAGGAGCAGCTACGAAAAGCCGAAACGAAGCTGCGCCGGCTGTATGGGTTATACGGCGACGGTGGAGACAGCTATTTGCTGGATGCCATCGATGATGCGAAAAAGGATGTATGCCGCCTGAGTGCGGCGGTCGAAAGAGAGCGCGTGAACGGAGCGTCGGCACAGACTGCTATGAACGCATATCAGAAGCTCGAAAGCATCCAAGACGTATGGCCGTATATGTCCGTACAGGAGAAACGGGTCATATTGGTATCGGTCATCGAAAGCATCACGATCTCTGCCGGTGTCACCGATGTCAGACTGAGGTTCGGCTTGTCAGCGTCATAGCGGCCCGATCTCGCCTTCGGAACGCTATGCCCATGATCGTGGGAGAGATACGCCGTTATCTGCGGGACAACAGTGCGATCCGGGTGTCCCGCTCGGTGCGGGACACAGCTTATCGGGTGCTCCAGGCGAAGGAGAAATATATGGCGGAGCATCAAAAGGAGCCCACGATGGACGAGATCGCTCAGATCCTGGAGATCCGCCGGGAGGACGTGGTGATGGCGCTGGACGCAGTGGTGGATCCTGTGTCTCTGTTCGAGCCGGTATATTCTGATAGCGGGGACACCGTATGCGTCATGGACCAAGTGAAGGACAAGAAGAACACCGACGAAGCGTGGCTGGAACACATCGCTTTGGAGGATGCCATCAGTAAGCTGGACGAGCGGGAGCGGCGGATCTTGGCCCTTCGATTTTTCCAGGGAAAGACCCAGATGGAAGTGTCGGCCGAGGTCGGGATCTCCCAAGCGCAAGTGTCGCGATTGGAGAAGAACGCGCTGAGCCGGATACGGAAAGAGCTGTGAAAGGGGAGGACGCCCTGCTGCCCATATGAGAGGCGGCAGGGCGTTCCATGCAGGATGGTCGGATCGTAACGAGACATGGGGAACGAAAGCTGGAAACGATCCATGGAACGGTCCATAGATATATGGACGAGGTGATCTGCAATGGCTGTCGTTCTGGAGCGGACGATCAAGAACACGAAGATACGGATCCATGATGATTATTTTCGTGATACGACGCCTGAACAGATACAAAGGATACTCGAGCGGGTCGTGTCTCGGGCGAAGGCAGGACTCGTCGCCGCGTCAGAAGAAGAGAGGACATAGATGGAAGCGCTCCGGCCAAGGTGTGCCGGGGCGCTTTCATCTGTGCCCAGACGTGGGAGACGGCATAAGATCGTCTCTAAGCTTTTGGTACGGATTCTTCGGTACCGATGTCGGTGAGCAGTCCCTTCAGCTCAGGATAGGGCATCGCGTAACGCTGAGAGAGATAGCGCAGTGACGCGCCCAGTTCACCATCGGGGCCTCCATGCTGCGATAGACTATGATCCAGTCACAGCGCGATCCGGTATGTGACCGAAAGGGTAGAGGAGGCTTTGTCGAACACGCAGGACTCCAGGATGGACCGGGCGGCGAGGTTCTTTTCCTCGGTCGTGGCATCAGAAGAGCAAAGGGTCTGGAGCGCCGCTGCGATAGGAGAGTGCAGGGCCGGGGCGGCGGAATTGCCGTCCTGATCGATCCGCCGGGCCTCGAGGTGCTCTTTGGTCTGGAGGATGTCGTGGTCCAGCGACTTCTTCGCTTTTGCGAGGTCTTCAAGATTCAGGACACCGGAGAGATATGCTTCCTGGAGACGTTCCTGTTTCTTGTGGAGCTGTTTGAGTTTGGCCTCCAGCTTGGTCGTATCGCCGCCTGGAGCTGATGTATATGTCACTTCATGGGCGATGGGGACGATGGGGACAGAGCCGAGAGCGTCCTCGAACAGTTTTGTGATGACGCTTTCGGCCAGCAGATCTGCTTTGATGTGTTGGGAGTGGGGGCAGCGTGCCCGGATATAGTTGTTGCATTTGAAATAATAGGGTTTGGCGTAGATCAGCGTCCCACCACAGGCGGAGCAGCGCACCAGTCCGGACAGCCAATGCTTCAGTTCGTAGGAAGGGCGGGCCTTATGGCCGAACTGCGCCTTTATGCGGTCCATGCGGTCCTGCGCCGCATCCCACAGCTCCTGGGGGACGAGAGGCTCGTGTCCGCCGTCGGCTATGATGATGTTCTCATCGAAGAAATCCCGTTGGCTGCGGCCGTTAGGGTTCCATCGGAGCTTGCCGATATAGACTGGGTTGCGGAGGATGTACTCGATGGTGCGGTTCTCGAAGGGATTGCCCCGGTGAGTGCGCACGCCCAGGTCGTTGAGTTCCTTGGCGATGTTCCACAGGCCGGCTCCGGCCACGAAGCTGTCGAAGATATGGCGGACATGAGCGGCCTCCTCTGACAAGGGGATGAGCTTGCCACCATTGGCGCAGTAACCGAAAGAGGGGGATGCCTGCAGCTTGCCCCGCTGGGCGTTCACCGTCATGGAGCGTTTGACCTCCTGGCTGAGCCGGATAGAGTAGAACTCGTCCATCCACTCGATGATGCGCTCGATCAGGCTGCCGAAAGGACCCGCGAGCAAAGGTTCGGTGACGCTGACCACCTCTATGCCGCATTTGGAGCGGAGGATGGATTTATAAAAGATGCTCTCCTCCTGGTTGCGGGCGAAGCGGCTGTATTTCCAAAGGAGGATGACCGAGAAAGGACAGTTCTCCTCTTTGGCCTGGGCGATCATCCGCATGAACGCGGGGCGGCGGTCCGCCTTTTTGCCGGAGATCCCCGCGTCGATATAGATGTGTCCGTCCAGGAGGCACAGCCCCTCCCGCTGAGCGTACTTGCGGATCTCTTCCAACTGGGAATCGGGGGAAAGCTCCGTCTGATCGTCGGTGGAAACGCGCACGTAAGCCGCGGCGCAGCGGGGCAGGGCAGGGGTGGACATGGACCACGCCTCCTCGGATGATATATGACAGCTCCGCAGATAACTGCGGAGCTGTGTTGGATCAGGATATCTTTTGTGACTTCCGGTAAAGCGCTTTCAGCTCTTTTTCGGTGTATCCGGTGCCATGATACATGTTGATGAGCCGCATAGCGATATTGAAGCTCCAGTGGTAATGGTCTATGTAGCGAATGAGGGTCGGGAGGATGAATTCGTCCATGATCGTCGTCGTCATGGCAGCACCTTCAAATCGGAGTGGCCGCATCGTGCCGCGTCACCACATATTCCCAGCGTCTCTAAGATCTTTTCTTCGGTGTTCATAGGGAACTCCTTCCTGGTGGGGGATTCAACGAACACGATCAAAAGCATTTTCAAATCGATAGATCATAGAACAGGCTGCATTTGGATCTGGTGACGGTGTCTATACTCCTTCCTTTGTCGGCTCCGAACGTTCCCCGACCGACCGGGTCATGGGACGTCGGTTCGCGGGTCTGCGGTGTCCGGTTCGTTCACTGTGCTTTTTCCAGGGCCGTTATCCGCTGGGACATGGTCTTGACAACAGACTTCAGAAGGTCTACGTCGTCCTCCAGCGTGGCTACATGTTCCTTGTGGGCCAGCGTCTGCAAGAGCATGTCATGTCCCTCGGCCAACAGCTTGATCTGTGGGATCACCACGTTCTCTTGGGTGATCGCCACTCGGGTGACTGTCTGGCGCAGGTCGGAGAAATCACCCTTCAACCCGGCGATATCCACCTGCATATCGGAGACATCTTCCTTCAAACCGGCCACATCTTGCTTCAAGTCAGAGACGTCCACCTTCAAGCCGGAGATATCGTCCTGCATACCGGAGACATCTTCCTTCAAATCAGCGACATCTTGCTTCAAGCCAGAGACGTCCACTTTCAAGCCGGAGATATCGTCCTGCATACTGGAGATGTCACATTTTATACCTAAGATATCCATCTGCATGCTGGAGAAGTCGCCCTTCAGGCCAGAGATATCCTGCTGTATCTGTCCGAACATCTCACTGTGCTTTTCAAGTATCGCTAAGATCTTTTCTTCGGTGCTCATGGGGAACTCCTTTCTGATCGGCAGAGGGAAGGTGTTCGATCAGGGATATACGGCCACAGTAGCGCGATGGGATACGATCGCTGGGACGGGTCCAGAGGAAAGGGGAGAGGGGATATATCGTGATCTTGACACTGCGTTCCTCCGTCGGTATGACCTTGGCGCGATAGGCTGACTGAGCTGCAAAACATATGCTTGACGATCCATGGCAGAACCCTATGGTATCATTTCCATCTTAAAACAGGTTCCCCCATTTGTCAATGAGAAAAACCCGTGATAAAGGAGATGAGCGCACGGCTATCCGGACGTCCCGGCCTCGCCGTGTTGCCGCGGTGTTTGGGGCTGCCGATGAGATAGGACGACCTTGCCCGGGAATAGGATGTGCGGAAGGGAGTGAGTGCCTGATGCCGCGCAAAGAGCAGAAGATTAAGGCGGTCGGCTATGTCCATGTAGGCGACCGCCTGGTGGACACTGCCGACCTGGACCCAGTGCAGAAACAGGAGTTGGCCACATGGATTAGGTGTACATATCTCAATGCCTTGTTCGAGGGAAAGGCCAAGTTCGATCCAATGAAGGAGGGCAAAATGGGAAGATGCTTATCAGAAGAGCAGTGGGAGCAGTGCCTTTTCCGGCTGAAAAGAAGTCCTCAGCAGGTCGGGAGGGCCATCGAGGGCGGATGAACAGAGAGGATCGCCGCAAAGATACGGTCATCAAGGGGGCTCTTTCTGGGGAACTTATGTTCCGTGGCGGCATCCAGACCATAGTGAAGTGGAACTAAGGCCAAGAGATGGCAGAGCGCGGGGACAGATGGGGACAAAAAAGACCGCCCCGGCTCCGGGGCGGCAGGTCATGTCCGATCGTTATGATCTGTGGAGTGGGGCTGAGCGTGGTAGACCTTCAGCTCCGGCCCAGCGGTCCCAGCGATGATGGGCCGAGCGGGCTGCTTGGTGTGCTTGGCTTTCCCCTGGATCTCGGGGACCGCCGGGACCTCGTTCCGGGGACGGGTGTGGGTCCGGTCAGGCCGGGCCATTCCTTTCTTCGCCATACCGGTCGCCCCCTCAATCGAGTCCCCGGACGATAGCTTTCATCTCGGCCCGGGAAGTGGCTTGGCTGGCTTTCGCTACCACTTGGCCTCGCTCCTGCTCTGAGAGCGCAGCGAAGCGGCGCATGGCCTGCTCGTTCTCGGCCAGCGTCATCATCAGCCCTATGGGCATATCGTTCATCATGATCACCTCCTGGCCAGTTTGCCCCAAAAATAGAAGGTGTATCCGATGAAACGACCGGTAAAAGAGGAGCGGTCCCCGCCCTGCCAGCGATGCTGACGCGTTTGCTCATCGATCCGGGCCGGATGCGCAAGGTCGGGAGCGTTGGCTCCGGCATGATAGGCTGACGATGTAAAGACCTCCGTACTGGGAGATTATGACTGCTGCCAGCTTGGGGTTGGTATTCTTGATCCGGACGGGATACTGCAGCTTCTTTTCATAAACGAACATTATTTGTCCCCTCCGTTCCCATTGAATTCCCAGGGCCAGGGATCGTCCAGCCAACGGTAGGTCTTATCTTGACCAGCGCTCAGTTTGGTGAGTGGGCCGTGCATCTCTTCGTAGCGCTTTTTTGCCTCCCTGGCCATCTCCGTGTATTGCTGGAACAGCTTGAATGCCTCTGTGTCGTCCTGGTGGGTGTCCAGGTACAGCCCCAGCTCAGTGACCACGAACAACAGCGCTTGGAGCTGGGTCGAATGGCTCGTGGGCAGCTCGGCGGCGTTGACCTTCAGGTGGAAGGGAAGGTTCAGGGCAGGGAAGATGGTCCCGTTGGCCAAAGCGTTGGTCTGATCATATTTTTGACTGCCCTCTTGCTGGAAAGGCACATACGGCACCGCCAGCGGCGCGCAGCCGGGCAATGTCCCACATGTGTCCGCGCAGGGGCGGTTCGTGATTCCGGTATCAGGGTTCAAGCGGACCCCTCCTTCGATCAAAGTTCGACAGCTTAACGCTGTCAATCCAGCTTATGCTGCCCCGCTGCCCGGTGCCACGGGAAATGTCGAAAAAAATAATTGTATTGAATTTCTT
The DNA here is from genome assembly GCA_947643715.1 of uncultured bacterium. Taxonomy (GTDB): domain Bacteria; phylum Bacillota; class Clostridia; order Oscillospirales; family Oscillospiraceae; genus Enterenecus. The sequence goes on along the minus strand of CANRXB010000010.1, from coordinate 58,590 downwards.
TCGAACGCATGATATAATAAGATGAAATCATTGAATTGGAGGGAGATACCCATGACCCACATCCAGACGCTCAATGGCGCTACGCTGAAGCAGAGCGCGGCTCACGGCGGTTGCGGTGAGTGCCAGACCTCTTGCCAGTCTGCCTGCAAGACCTCTTGTACTGTAGCCAACCAAAAGTGTGAGAACGATCGATGATCCATCAAAGCGCATGAAAGGGTGGGGATCCGTCCCACCCTTTTTCTGCGCGCCAAAGGAGGAGGTCGGCCAAAGATGGTCCACACGTTTATTTGCCTAGGGGTCCCAATAGCAGTGGATGTCAATAGCGGCGCTGTCCATGTGTTGGACAAGACCGCTTACGATGTCTTATCTCTGCTGAATGAGCCTCTAACAGACACATGTCCTCAGATCGTCTATAGCAAACTGCCTCAATATACGCCGGCAGTGGTGGACGAGGCGTGGGCAGAACTGCTGGGGCTCCAGCGGGATGGTCTGCTTTTTACCGAAGACGACTACATCGACCCTGCCGCAGCCGTGCTGATGCAGCAGGAGGCGCCGATCAAGGCTCTGTGCCTCCATGTGTCCCATGACTGTAATCTGAGGTGCCAGTACTGTTTCGCGTCCACCGGTGATTTTGGCACCGGACGCCGGATGACTATGGATATAGAGACGGCGAAAAAAGCCATCGATTTCGTGATCCAGCGCTCTGGAGCGCGCCGGAACATCGAGGTGGATTTCTTTGGCGGCGAACCGCTGATGGCCATGGAGACTGTGAAAGCTACCATAGGATACGCCCGCTCTATCGAGAAGCAGCATGGGAAGAACTTCCGCTTCACGATCACCACCAACGGCGTGCTTTTGGACGATGAGAACATCGAATATATCGATCGTGAGATGTCCAACGTAGTGCTGTCATTGGATGGAAGGCCGGAGGTCAACGACCGGATGCGCAAGACAGTGAGTGGAGGCGGCAGCTATGACGTGATCCTACCAAGATTCCAGAAGCTAGTGGCGGGCAGGGGAGAGAAGGATTACTATCTTCGGGGCACCTTCACGCGCTACAACCCTGATTTCGCCGCCGATGTGATCCATATCGCTGACCAAGGCTTCCGGCATGTGTCGGTGGAACCAGTGGTGGGCAGCCCTGAATGTGGCTATGCGTTCCGGGAAGAGGACCTGCCTGGTATCCTGGAAGAGTATGAACGCCTCGCGGCGGCGCTTTTGGAACGAGACGATGTGAACTTTTTCCATTTCAATGTCGATCTGTCCCAAGGTCCCTGCGTGATCAAACGGATGCGGGGCTGTGGTGCTGGCTGCGAATATGTAGCGATCACTCCAGAAGGGGATATCTATCCCTGCCACCAGTTCGTGGGCAATGAGGAGTACAAGCTAGGGAACCTCTACGATGGAACTTTCGATATGGAGCTTTCCAGGCGATTTGCCGGGCTGAACATCTATACCCGTCCTGACTGTAAGGATTGTTGGGCCAGGTTCTATTGTAGCGGCGGATGTTCTGCGTCTAACCTGCTCGTCAATGGGGATATCAAAAAACCGAACCGTTTCGGGTGCGATATGCAGCGCAAGCGGCTGGAATGCGCCATCGCGATGAAAGCCGTTCGGGTTGGCATGGCAGGGGGATAAGCCCCTTTCATAAAAGATCATAAAAAATCGAACGAACGATTTGTGGCCCGGTATATGGTGGCCGCGAATCGTTCGTTCACTATATATTGTGTCTCTTGGTTGCCGTGCCATCAGTAGACATAATATGATTTACATAAACAGTTTACATAATTATAAAAAATTTAATGATCTGTTCATTTTCTCTTGCGTTTCCAGAGAAAGAGGTCTATATTAAAAGTGCATGACCTTTTCAGCCGTATCGCCTTTTCGTGGTCATGGGAAGAGGGACCTCCGCCTTGCATATATCTTCGTTCTCCAGCATATGATCTTTCAGTTCCTATCCATGATATGATGCTGGGGTGATGAGGGTGACTGTCCGAAAAATGGGGGACCGTGTCAGGTCTGCTTCGACATGGGGCAGATCGACCCAGCTCGCGATCTTGGGTATCTTTTTTTCTTTGGGTACGCTGGGCGGGTTTTCTTTTTCAGGCTGGAGCGGCGATAGTCCGGAGCTGTTGGATCACCTTCTGGCTTACTTTCAAGCGGCAGGACAGGGAAGTGGGATAGAGCCGTCGTTGTGGTCTTCGATTTGGGACCTGGCTCGTTGGCCGCTGGCCGCGTTCCTGCTGGGATCCACCGCGCTTGGTGTGGTGGGGATCCCGCTCCTTCTTGGGGCACGTGGCTTTTTCTTGGCATATTCTGCATCCGCCTTTTCCCGCATGTTCGGCTTGCCCGGAATGGCGGCTTCATTGGCCGCGTTCGGAATCACTGCTGTGGTCGCAGTGCCGGTGCTGTTCGTACTTTCGGCGGATGCGTTCCGGCAGTCACTGAGCAGATCGTTTGGAGAACGGCCTTTTGCCTTGGACCAGAGGGCCCAAGCGTTGTCGCCTTGTGCGGGGCTGCTGGTACTGGCTGTGGCGTTGCAACAGACATTGATGCCTGCGCTGTTCACTGCGGTATGCTCTCGCTTCTTCATCTCATGAAAGGAGTTGGGCCCATTGGATCATATCATCGGCTATGAGACATGGCTGACTCAGGAAAAACGGGTCTCGGCCAATACGCTCAGCTCTTATTTACGGGATGTCCGCCAGTTTTCCGTTTGGGTGGAAAGAGAACGTCTGCCCATTACACAGGTCAGCCGGGAGGATGTGGAGCGTTATGCGCGGTACCTGGAGAAGAAGGGGAGATCCTGTGCTACTGTGGTCCGTTCTGTGGCGGCGCTGAAATCTTTTTACACGTATATGATGTCCACCAGGACGATACAGGTCAATCCTGCCAAGGGGTTCGCGCCCAACAAGGTGGAGCGTAAGCTGCCTGCCATCCTGAGCGATCGTGAGGTGGACCTGTTCCTGGATCAGCCCGACCCGTCCGACAACAAGGGCTGTCGTGACAAAGCCATGCTGGAACTCCTTTATGCCACCGGGATCCGGGTGTCTGAACTCATCTCCCTGGATATCCAGGACCTGAACCTATCTGCGAGTTTTTTGCGGTGCCGGAGCAAAGGCAAAGAACGTATCGTGCCCCTCTACAAAGGCGCTGTACAGGCATTGGCGCTCTATGTCAACGATGTGCGGCCCCTGCTGTTGGAGAGCCTGGAGGAACCTGCGCTTTTCGTGAACATGAACGGAGAGCGTATGAGCCGCCAAGGATTTTGGAAGATCGTGAAAGGCTATCAGGACAAGGCGGGGATCCATAAGGAGATCACCCCGCATACCCTTCGCCACTCGTTCGCCGCCCATCTGCTGGAAAATGGGGCCGATTTGAAATCGATCCAGGAGATGCTGGGGCACGCGGACATCTCCGCGACCCAGATCTACACTCAGGTGGTCGATCGAAAGCTGCGAGACGTCTATTCCAAAGCACATCCACGCGCTTGAGCCTCGGAACGCTTCGGCGGATGACACGATCGTCATCCGCCGTTTTTGCTTGTTTTTATAGACCGTTTGTGATATCATTTAAGAAATCGCACTGGGAGGTATGTTGGTGCTCATCCTTGGGATAGATCCTGGGTATGCCATCGTGGGTTTTGGTTTGGTCGAGGCGGGCCAGGGGAAATATCGTTTGGTCGCCTGCGGCGCCATCAACACGCAGGCGGGGATCCGTTTGCCGGCCCGTCTGTGGCGCATCGCCACCGATCTGGAGGAGCTCATCGGCCGGTTCCATCCGGATGTGATGGCCATCGAGGAACTGTTCTTCAACCACAACGTCACCACTGGTATCGGTGTGGCTCAGGCTCGAGGTGTGATCCTCATGACGGCGGAAAAACTTGGGCTTCCTATTTGTGAGTATAACCCATCCCAGGTGAAGCAAGCGGTCGTGGGGTATGGCAAGGCGGAAAAGCGGCAGGTGATGGATATGACGAAGCGTCTCTTGGACCTGAACACTGTCCCGAAACCGGATGATGCCGCCGACGCAGTGGCTATCGCTCTGTGTCATGCCCGGTCGTCTACCTCGCGGCTACAAACTTTATATTGATATCAGGAGAGGTCGATGTGTTTTACTATTTGAATGGGACCGTTGCCCATGTGGGGCCTTATCTGGCGGTCATCGACTGCGGCGGGGTGGGCTATGCCTGCCGCACTACCGATCATACGATGAGCAGGCTCGAGATGGGGAAAACTGCGAAGCTTTATACATATCTGCATGTCCGCGAGGAGATATTCGAGCTGTATGGGTTCGGCAGCGAGAGCGAACTGGGCTGCTTCCGGATGCTCATCGGCGTGTCAGGAGTCGGACCTAAAGCTGCACTGGCCATCTTGTCCGCCAACAGCCCGGAAGGGTTGGCTATGGCCATCGTTTCCGGCAACGAGAAGGCGCTCACTTCTGCTCCAGGCATCGGCAAGAAGATCGCCCAGCGCATCATCCTGGAGTTGAAGGACAAGCTGGCCAAAGGCCAGCTCACAGTGAGCGGGGGAGAGTCCTTCGCCGGCGGCATCACCGTCATCCCGGAAAACAAGGCCAGTGAGGCGTGTGCTGCTTTGGCTGTGTTGGGATACAGCCAGAGCGAGATCTCGGTGGCCTTGCAGGGGATCGATTTGGATGCTTTCTCACTGGAGGACGTGATCAAACAGGCGTTGAAAAAGATGGTGAAGGCATGAAGCGTTTGCTCTTCGTCAATGGACCGATGGGCGTGGGCAAGACTGCGGTCTGTCAGGAGCTGCTGCGTTCGTTACAGCCAAGCGCCTATTTGGATGGGGACTGGTGCTGGAAGATGGCCCCCTTTCTGGTCACAGAAGAGACCAAGGCCATGGTGTGCGATAACATCGTTTCGGTGCTTTCTCGCTTTTTGGCCAGTCCGGCTTTGGATCATGTCATACTTGGCTGGGTCATGCACCGCTCCGAGATCGCGCGAAGCATTTTGGAGCGGTTGGAGCTGGAGGATGTGGAGGTACGGCAATTCACGCTTTTGTGTTCAGAGGATACCTTACGTCGCCGTTTGATGGAGGATATCCGAACTGGGCTGCGCAGCATGGACGCACTGGAGCGTAGCGCGGCCTATCTTCCGCTCTACGAGGAACAAAGCACCGTGAAGATCGTGACGGATCGTCTGTCGCCCAGTGAGGTGGCACGACTGGTCGTCGAACAGCTCGGACGAGCATAAGGACAAAAGGAAGTGGACTTTTGAGCATCGATTTTTCCGACAACGGAGGTTTTGAGACGGCAGCCCCGCTGGTGACCACTTCGCTGACTCACGATGATGAGGCAGAAGGGTCTCTTCGTCCAAAGACATTAGGTGAATATATCGGCCAAGAGAAAGCGAAGGGGAACCTGTCGATCTTCATCCAAGCTGCCAAGATGCGCGGAGAACCCTTGGACCATGTGTTGCTCCACGGCCCTCCGGGGCTGGGCAAGACCACTCTTTCCGGTATCATCGCCAACGAGATGGGAGTGAACGTCCGCATCACGTCTGGCCCAGCCATCGAAAAACCCGGCGATCTGGCGGCGCTGTTGACCAATCTCCAAGAAAACGACATCCTTTTCGTAGATGAGATACACCGGCTGAACCGCTCTGTGGAGGAGATACTTTACCCTGCCATGGAGGACTACGCCATCGATATCATCATCGGCAAAGGTCCGTCCGCCAATTCCATTCGCTTGGACCTGCCAAGATTCACGCTCATCGGGGCGACGACCCGAGCAGGCCAGCTATCTGCTCCTTTGAGGGACCGGTTCGGCGTCACATTGCGGCTGGAGTTGTATACTCCAGAGGAACTGGCGTGCATCGTCACTCGTTCTGCCGGGATCTTGGACGTGCCGATCGAACAAGAGGGAGCATTGGAGATTGCCCGACGCAGCAGAGGCACTCCTCGGATCGCCAACAGGATGCTCCGCCGGGTGCGGGATTTCGCTCAAGTGACCGCTGGCGGGGTGATCACACGTACTGTGGCCGATCGGGCGCTCCAAGCGCTGGAGATCGACGCTTTGGGGCTGGACAATGTAGACCGGAGGATGATGGAGAGCATCATCACGAACTATGGCGGAGGGCCGGTGGGCCTGGATACGCTGGCCGCCACCATCAACGAAGAATCTGTCACATTGGAAGATGTCTATGAGCCCTATCTGATGCAGCTTGGTTTCCTTACACGGACGCCTCGGGGGCGCTGTGTCACGCCAAAGGCTTATCGACACCTGGGGATCTCCATACCCGGTGGTCCAGAGGTCCCAGGACAGCTATCCTTTTAGGCTGTTCACGAACCCAAAAATGGATGTTTATCCCAGTTCTGTAATTTTCTATAAATCCTGTGAGTGATTTAGTCGATTTTCTAAAAAAATCACTGAAAACGATTGACATTTCAGCAGTTCTGTGATTAAATATATAAGGTCGGATCATGAATGCGAAAACTTTCCATATGAGTGGATACAGTGATGAAGAGCTCTGTGTCCTAGTGGCTGGTGGCCACCGAGACGCCGAAGAAGAATTGGTCAAGCGATATCTTCGGATTGTGCGTATATGCGCCCGCCCCTATTTTTTAGCCGGGGGGGACAGCGAGGATCTGATCCAAGAGGCCATGTTCGGGCTTTTGAAGGCGATACGGGAATTCGATATCAGCCGTGACGCCCGGTTCAAGACCTTTGCGGAAGTGTGCATCCGTAATCGTATCCGCTCTGCTGTGACCAATGCTTCGCGCAGTAAACATTCCCCTCTGAACGACAGTGTGCCCTTCGAATCACCTATGCTTGGTTCTGGTGCCAGTCCTGAGGAGTTGTATATCAGCAGGGAAGAGGAGGCTGAACGGCTGTCTCGTTTGGAGCGGCGGTTGTCTCCTTTCGAGTACAAGGTGTTGGAACAGTTCCTTCTTGGCTTGTCCTATCAGGAAATCAGTGAGCAGGTGGGACGTCCGATCAAATCGGTGGACAATGCGGTCCAGCGGGTCCGGCGCAAAGTAGCCGGTGATTTTGGCGTTTTCAGCGAGAGCTGACGCAAATATTACAGTCCCAGCGCAGGTTGTATTTCCGATTCTGGGCATCAAAAGAGAGGGTATTTCCATGTACGAAGACAAGACCTTAGTTTGCAAAGAGTGCGGCCAGGAGTTCGTGTTCACCGCAGGTGAGCAGGAGTTTTACGCTGAGCGCGGTTTCCAGAACGAGCCCCAGCGTTGCAAGACTTGCCGCGATGCCCGCAAGGCTGCTGCTCGTGGTCCCCGTGAGTATTTCACTGCTGTTTGTGCCGCCTGTGGCGGTGAGGCCAAAGTCCCCTTTGAGCCGAAGTCTGACCGGCCGGTCTACTGCAGCGAGTGTTTCGCTAAGATGCGCGGCGAGGGCTGAGTAAGGATATTCCAACGAAAGGGCTGTGCTTTGAAAGCGCAGCCCTTTTTCTGTTTTGATGACAAAGTTTTTCAGCTATCGGCTTGTCTGACCATAAATGATATGATATAATGACTTTGGATTTCTTATATCTTCACATCCAAAAATCGATCGAAGGTGATGCATCTCATGAATAACTCTGCTTATGAAAGCCCTTTGTCGTCCCGATATGCCAGCGATCAGATGCAATATATCTTTTCGCCAGATAAAAAGTTTTCTACCTGGAGGCGCCTATGGGTAGCCTTGGCCCGAGCGGAGATGGAGTTGGGGCTGCCTGTCACTCAGGAGCAGGTGGACGAGTTGTCCGCTCATATCACTGACATAGATTATGACCTCGCGGCTAAAAAGGAACGTGAATTGCGTCACGATGTGATGGCCCACATCCATACCTACGGCGCCAAGTGTCCCCAGGCTATGCCCATCATCCATTTAGGCGCTACCAGTTGCTATGTAGGAGACAATACCGACATCATCATCATGCGGGAAGCACTCGTTCTAGTGCGTGACAAGCTGGTGCGTGTGCTTGACGCGTTGGCCCGTTTTGCTGACAAGTATAAGTCCTTACCAACGCTTGGCTTCACACATTTTCAGGCCGCTCAGCTCGTGACAGTGGGCAAGCGGGCCACCCTTTGGATGAACGAGCTGCTCCAGGACCTGGATGAAGTAGAGTATCGTATCTCCACGCTGCGCCTGCTTGGCTGCAAGGGGACCACTGGCACACAAGCGTCTTTTTTGGAGCTGTTCGAAGGCGACCATGAGAAATGTAAGGAACTGGATCGCCGCATCGCTCGGGAGATGGACTTCAAGGAGGTCGTGCCGGTATCTGGTCAGACCTACTCCAGAAAGGTCGATGCCGCGATATTGGCCACACTTTCCGGGATTGCGCAGTCTGCTTGCAAATTTGCGACCGACGTGCGGCTGCTGTGTCATCTGAAGGAAGTGGAGGAACCGTTTGAAGCCAATCAGATCGGTTCGTCTGCTATGCCATATAAACGCAACCCCATGCGTTGCGAACGTATCTGCTCATTGGCTCGTTATGTCATCGCAGATGCCGCCAACCCAGCATATACTGCTGCGACTCAATGGTTCGAGCGGACTTTGGACGATTCCGCCAACAAACGGATCGCCATCCCAGAGGCGTTCTTGGCAGTGGACGCTATCTTGAATATCTATGAGAACGTAGCTTCTGGTCTGGTGGTCCACGAGAAAGTCATCGAGAAGCACATCATGGAGGAGCTTCCCTTCATGGCCAGCGAGAACATCATGATGGACAAAGTGAAGCAGGGGGGGGACCGTCAACAGCTCCACGAGCGTATCAGGGTCCACTCCTTGGAAGCGGGTCGAAACGTGAAAGAGCTCGGTTTGACGAACGATCTCATCGATCTGCTGGCCGCAGACCCACTGTTCGGTATGAGCAAAGAGGAGCTGTCTGTCCACATGGAGCCATCCCGATACATCGGCCGTTGTCCGGAACAAGTGGAGGATCTCCTATCCGAGTATGTCAGGCCCGTATTGGAGCGCTACCAGGCTGCCTTGACGGACCAGGCAGTGGAATTGAAGGTCTGATGGAAAGACAACGATCGAATGTGATAATCGATAAGGAAAGGAATTGATCGTCATGAAATCTGCTGTCCACCGTATCGGCGTGTTCACCAGCGGAGGCGACGCTCCTGGTATGAACGCTGCCATCCGCGCAGTGGTCAGGGCATCCCTGCATTACGGCATCGAGTGTATCGGCATCCGTCGAGGCTATCACGGCCTGCTCAATGGGGACTTCACCAGGCTGGATTTTGAGAGCGTCAGTGATATCTCTCGCCGCGGTGGGACTTTGTTATATTCTGCTCGCAGCTTGGAGTTCATCGAGGAGCCTGGTCGGAAGAAGGCCCTGGCGACCTGCAAACTGTTGGGGTTGGATGCGCTGGTCGGAATCGGCGGAGACGGGACGTTCAAGGGCCTGCTCAGTCTGGCCAACAGCGGCATTTCGGTCATCGGTATCCCAGGTACGATCGACAACGACATCGCCTGTTCTACGTATACCATCGGGTACGATACCGCCTGTAATACTGCGTTGGAGAGCATCGACCGTCTGCGTGACACCATGAAATCCCACGAACGCTGTTCGGTCGTGGAGGTCATGGGCCACCGGGCCGGCCACTTGGCGGTCTCTGTAGCGATCGCTTGTGGGGCGACGGTGGTGTTGGTGCCTGAAAAAGAAGTGGATTTCGACAAAGACGTCATAGAGCCAATCCGTCAAGCACGATTGGGCGGGCGTACTCACTTCATGGTCATCGTGGCAGAGGGTGTCCCTGGTGGCGCTTACCGTGTAGCCGAACAGATCAAGGACGCTACGGCGTTGGATACTCGTGTCACCGTGCTTGGCCATGTACAGCGCGGTGGTTCACCGAGCGCCCGGGATCGTATGGTGGCTACTTATATGGGCCATGAGGCTGTGAAGCTGTTGGCAGAAGGAAAGACGTGCCGGATCGTGGCCATGAAGGGCGAAGATTTGGTCGATTATGACATCAACGAAGCTTTGGCGATGGTCAAAGGACTGGATGCACGAGGACAGGCTGTGACTCGAGCCATGACTGGCGTAGCTGAAGACGACAAGTGATGTAAGCGATAAAAGGACCGGACTCCTTTGGGGAGTCCGGTCCTTTTGGATGGTATCGATTACTTCACCAACACTTTTTTCAACCGAGCAAAGCGGGGCAGACCATTCTCGGTGGCCCGGTGGTTCTCGCCTTGGATTAAGGGGAGCGCATAGTCGATGAAGGCTTGCGTAACACCGTTGCCCTCTTGATTGATCCACTCCAAGGGCACCTTCTTCTCGAAGTTGGCCACTTCAGAAAGGTTGAAGAGCTTCGTCTTGCAGGTGTACTGGCCACCCTCGCGGGTGCACTCGAACCCTACCATCTTGTCGGTCTCACCGGACACGGCGGCCTCCACGGCAGTCTTGCCGGCAAGGAAGGACTCGTCGATGTCGGTTTGAGAGGCCAGATGTGCACCACAACGCTGCAACAGGGACAGCTCGATGCCGCGGACCTTGGCGCCGGTCTTTTCCTTGACCACATTAGCCAACAGTGCGGCCAGACCACCGAGCTGAGCGTGTCCGAACCCATCGGTAGAGGAGGTCTTGGCTTCCGAGACGAACGAACCATCTGCATAGTGGATGCCCTCAGAGACAGCTACGATGCAATTGCCGTTCTTCTTATAGATGGCGTCCACATCTGCCAGGAACTTGTCCATATCGAAGTCCACCTCAGGCAGATAGACCAAGTCGGGGGCACAGCCCACCACACCCGCCAAAGCGGCGGCGCCAGCCAGCCAGCCAGCATGACGGCCCATGATCTCGATGATCGTGACCATGCCAGTGTCATATACCCGGCCGTCCTTGTACACTTCGGCACAGGAGGTAGCGATATACTTGGCTGCGGAAGCGAAGCCGGGACAATGATCGGTCCCGAACAGGTCGTTATCGATGGTCTTGGGCACGCCCATCACCCGGCACTCATAACCAGATTTGGCCATGAAACGGCTGACTTTTGCACAGGTGTCCATAGAATCGTTGCCGCCGTTGTAGAAGAAATAGCGGATATCATATTTTTTGAAGATCTCCAGGATGCGCTTGTAATCTGTGTCATCCACGTCAGGATCGGCGATCTTATAGCGGCAGGAGCCCAGCTCGGAGGAAGGGGTGTTCAAAAGCAGCTCCAGCTCCTTTGCATCTTCCTGACCCATGTCGTACAGCTTGTCGTCCAGTACGCCCTTGATGCCATGGGCCGCGCCGTAAACAGCCGTGATGTCCGGACAGTCCAACGCAGTGCGGATGACACCATACGCACTGGCATTGATGACGGAGGTCGGGCCACCGGACTGACCGATGACGCAAGCGCCTTTCAACTGTGCCATGTCGAATCTCTCCTTTATCTCGTGGTGTGATGATAATCAGGCTTTGCCGTTGCAGCCGAGCACATCCACCAGCTTATGGCGGACCAGCTCCTTGATATTGGCGCGGGCGGGCTTCAGGTACTCGCGGGGATCGAACTTATCAGGATGCTGCGTGTAGAACTGACGGATGGTGCCCGTCATAGCCAGGCGCAGGTCGGAGTCGATGTTGATCTTGCACACGGCGCTGCGGGCGGCCTCGCGGAGCTGCTCCTCAGGGATGCCGACGGCATCAGGCATCTTGCCGCCATTGGCGTTGACCATCTTCACATACTCCTGGGGCACGGAGGAGGAGCCATGGAGCACGATGGGGAAGCCGGGGAGACGCTTGACTACCTCGTTCAAGATGTCGAAGCGCAGGGGAGGGGGGACCAACTCGCCCTTTTCATTGCGGGTGCACTGGGCGGCAGTGAACTTATAAGCGCCATGGCTGGTGCCGATGGCGATGGCCAGGGAGTCGCAGCCGGTCTTGGAGACGAACTCCTCGACTTCTTCGGGGCGAGTGTAATGGGATTCCTCAGCGGAGACGTTGACTTCGTCCTCGACGCCGGCCAGCGCGCCCAGCTCGGCCTCGACGACGACGCCGTGGTCATGCGCATATTCGACGACTTTTTTGGTAATCTCGATGTTCTCCTCGAAGGGCTTGGAGGAAGCGTCGATCATCACGGAGGTGAAGCCGCCGTCGATGCAGCTCTTGCAGGTCTCGAAGCTGTCGCCGTGGTCCAGATGGAGCACGATGGGAATCTCGGGACACTCGATGACAGCAGCCTCAACCAGCTTCACCAAGTAGGTGTGGTTGGCGTATGCCCGGGCGCCTTTGGACACCTGAAGTATGACAGGGGCCTTTTCCTCCCGGCAGGCCTCGGTGATGCCCTGAACGATCTCCATGTTGTTGACGTTGAAAGCGCCAACCGCATAGCCGCCATTGTAAGCTTTCTTGAACATTTCGGTCGAGGTAACCAGTGGCATAGTTGTCCAACTCCTTATCAGAAAAAATTTTTGGTAGTTTCCGTTATGATTTTAACATTTGTCATAGGAAAATGCAAGCAAAAGCTCCAGCTTTTGTAGGTCAAAACCCACAAAACAGGCAAGGGATTTCCTGCTGATGTCAACAAAATGACGATTGGCATACAATGGTGGGAAAGGGGGAGAGACAGCATGATCCAACTGCGCCCGTACAATCGCCGGGCTGCGGTGGCGTATGCCCACAAATGGGCATACAGCCGCAACCCAGCTTTTTATGATTTCAGTGAGATCGGCGGAGACTGCACCAATTTCGCGTCACAATGCCTGTATGCCGGGACTGGTATCATGAACTTCACGCCAGATTATGGTTGGTACTACATCGATGCGACCGACAGGTCCCCATCCTGGACCGGTGTGCCGTTTTTCTGGGAGTTCATGACCAGGGCCCAACCCACCGACGGCCCGGTGGGTATCCAAGTGCATATGGATTTCCTTCGTCCTGGGGATTTCGTCCAACTGCGTTTCGAGACCAGCGGAGAGGTGTTCGCCCATACGCCGGTGATCGTGTCGGTAGGGGAAACGCCCAGGCCGGACAATATCTTACTGGCCGCTCATTCCAATGATGCGGATTACCGGCCTCTTGACAGTTATCAAAACGTGGTAGAATGGAGGTTCCTCCATATCGTAGGCGCTTTGAAAGTGGTCGAGGGGAGACCGCCTGTATCGGGACGAGTGAATGGCGCGGAGGTCTGACCCTCCGCGCCATCCACTCAAAAAAGATGGAGCTATCTTTGGAGCCTGCGGATCATGACCCGTTCCCAGGCTCTTTTTTTGGCCTGCCTCGGCGCCTGACTGCTCCCAGTGGATTGGAATCAGCAGCCTGCTGCAAGGCATCGCTGTTCACATGAGTATATATCTGCGTGGTGTTCAGGTGTTCATGTCCCAGCACTTCCTGAAGAGTGCGTACATCTACACCGTTTTGCAGCATGAGAGTCGCGGCGGTGTGGCGCAATTTGTGAGCGGAGTATTTGCTGCTGTCCAGCCCGGCAGCGAGGAAGCGCTGTTTGAGCATGTAATGTACCCCAGCCTTGGTGATTCTAGTATGTTTGCGGGTGATGAACAGGGCATACGGGTCGACCGCACCAGAACGGGAACGCACCTCCAGCCAGTCGTCGATAGCGTTCTGACAGGCAGCGTTGAGGTAGACCACCCGTTCCTTGTTCCCCTTGCCCAGCACACGCATACGATCCTCGCGGATGTCAGAAAGGTTGAGGCCGACCAATTCCGAGATACGGATACCGCAATTCAAAAAAAGCGTTATGATGCAGAGATCCCGTTCTGCATTGTCTCCTTCGATGGATTCCAGCAGCCTGATGCTCTCGTCTAAGGTCAGATAACGCGGCAGTCCCTGCCGCAGCCGAGGAGAATCCAGTTCTTGGATCGGGTTTTCATCTAAAAGCTTGGCCTTCGTCACCAAATACTTGTAAAAAGATCGGATCGTAGCCACTTTTCTGGCTCTTGAAGAGGCAGCCAATCCATATCCTAGACTTGGGTTCTTGGCATTCCGTTCCCGGTCGCGGCTTAGGAAGCTGAGATAGGCATAGATATCGGTCAGTGTGACCGACTTGACCAAGGCGAGATCGATATCGTCGATCGGGATGTCGTCCAAAGCCGTTGACCGTGGGACGCGGCCTTTTTCGATCTTGATGTAACGAAAAAATGTACGCAGGTCCAAAAAATACTCATCTACAGTTTTTCTGGAGTGCCCTTGGATCGTCTCGTGATATGTCAAAAAGTCTCGTAGGATAGGCGGAGCTTCGAGTCGATAATCTATCATATAAAGGACGGCACATTCATAACACAGGGACAGTTGGGCAAGACTAATGCAGGCGGTCATCGAACGGCTCCGGAGCCGATGATGACGAGTTTCCCTTCCTCTCTACTCAACAAAATTTTTATTTTGTTGAGTAGACTGTGCCGACCGACACCTCCCTCTCTTTATAGGCTTCCCGCTTACAGGATCTTCAAATCTGTGGATTCAAGGTGATTCGATATGAGTTTTATCCCATGCACACAAAACTGCAAATTCCAGGATGAAGGATTGTGCACACTGGCTCAAGCACAAGCGATGGGACAAGCCGTTCCAAACGATGCCTGTCTGAACTTCACGCCCCGTCAATCAAACCAACACAGCGATGGCTTCTCGGATATTGCTGGCCTGGATCAAACTTAGCCCGTCTGGCGCAACGATCTTTCCGCTGTTCCTGGACGGGATCAGACACTTCGTGAAGCCGAGCCTGCGTACCTCGCTGAGCCGTTGGCTGATCGCGTTCACGGAACGAAGTTCGCCGGTGAGCCCTACCTCGCCGATAGCGGCCAAATCGAACGGTACAGGCTTGTCTCGAAAGCTGGATGCCAGCGCTACGATCAGCGACAGGTCGGCGGCTGGTTCATCCAAAGTCAGGCCACCGATGACATTGACATAAAAATCACAATTTGAGAGCAGCAATCCTCCCCGCTTCTCCAGCACTGCGAGCATCATCATGGCCCGGTTGTAGTCGAAGCCGTTACTGGATCGTCTGGAACTGCCATAAGCGGAGGGCGACAGCAATGCCTGCACCTCCGCTAATACGGGTCGGACCCCTTCCATCACGCAGGTGACACAGGAACCCGGCATGTTCTCCGGTCGTCCGGACAGCATGGCCTCTGAGGGGTTGGGGACCTCGACCAATCCCTGATCTCCCATCTCGAACACACCGATCTCATTGGTGGCTCCGAAACGGTTCTTCTCTGCCCGCAAGATGCGGTAAGAGTTATGCTCCTCCCCTTCGAAATGGAGCACGCAGTCCACCATGTGCTCCAAGACCTTAGGTCCAGCCAAAGAGCCCTCCTTATTGATATGGCCTACCACGAACACTGTGACCCCCATGCCTTTTGCCAAGTGCATCAGCGCCATAGTGCACTCCTTCACCTGGGCCACGCTCCCTGGCGAGGAATTCGAATCTCCGTTGTAAATGGTCTGGATGGAGTCAACGATGAGGATATCTGGTCTTTTTTCCTGGACAGCGGCTATGATGTCGTCCAAATTGGTCTCAGAAAACAGGTACAAGCCTTTCTCCCAGACGCCAAGCCGCTGGGCCCGTAGCTTGATCTGTCTTTCAGATTCCTCACCAGATACATACAATACTTCGGAAAAACGGCACAGATTATTGCATATCTGTAACATCAGTGTGGATTTCCCGATCCCTGGCGCTCCGCCTACCAACACCAGAGACCCTTTCACTGCGCCGCCGCCCAACACTCGATCCAGTTCATCCATGCCTGTGTTGAAGCGCAGTTCATCTACTGCCTCGACCTCAGCTATGGGCCTTGGCTTGCGCATCCCAAAGGTAGAAGGAACGGCCCCAGCGCTTTTTTTCTTTGTTTCCTTGACCGGTTGCTCCACGATGGTGTTCCATGCCCCACAGGCCGGACATCTCCCCTGCCATTTCAAAGTCTCGTTCCCGCATTCAGTGCAATAAAACGAAGACCTAGCTTTTGCCATGTCATTCCCCTCCCCAAACTGTGGGTATCATCTGTAGCTCATAGAAGTATGCCCCAGCGAGAGCCAGAGCTACTTTCCGCTGATAGTTATCGGTGAGAAGCAGGGCTGCTTCTTCTCCGTTGCTGAGGAAGCCGCACTCCACCAATATGGCCGGACAATCGATATGGTCGAACAGGTAGATGCCGCTTGGCAGAGGTTTGGCAGAACGGTCGTTTCCGGTGTCCAACACCTGCCGGAACGTGTCTTGGGTAAGTTCTCCCCATTGCCGGCTGATATCACTGTCGCCAAAAAACACCTGCGCCCCGCTATATCTTGGATCTGTAAAGTGATTTTGATGTACACTGATCAGCATGGCGTTGGAGGTGCCGTCTACTAAGGACACGCGATTCTTCAAATCAGATACCTTTTTTTCGTGGATGGTCCGAGCTTCATCATTGTGCAGAGAGATATCTGAATCTCGCGTCAGTTGAGGTTCCACGCCGAGAAAAGCCATCAGGGCACGAGTTTTCAGCACGATCGACAGATTGATGTCGCTCTCTTTGTCCCCTGCCGACGTGCTGGCGCCACCATCCTCCCCGCCGTGTCCAGCATCCAGGATGAGGATCCACTTTTCGCCCAAGACGCCAGTCGAGGCAGCAGGTACAGGTTGGCCAGAGCTGAATAGATTTACCCACACCAATATACACAAGCAGGATAACAGAAGTAAGATGTCTCGTTTCATAAGCCAGTCCCCCCCTCCCTTCACCATATGAGGATAGGGGACGTTTCATACCGGCATCATAGATAAGAGAACACCTCTGTATGACGCTGAGAGATGACCACAGAAATCTGTGGGAAGCGTTCGGCCAACCAATCTCGTAAAACTGGGCATATGACGTCCTCTGTAGGAAAATGCCCAGCATCCACTAGATTCAATCCCAACGCTTTGGCCTCTAAGAACTGATGGTATTTCACATCGGAGGTGACGAAAGTATCACAGCCACAGGCGAGTACTGTGTCCATCATATCCGCACAAGCGCCGCCTCCCACTGCCACCTTGTGGACTGCCCTTCCGCTGTCCACGATCCGAACTCCATTGGCTCCCAACGATGACTTCACCATCCGGGAGAAGTCGTCCAGAGACTGTTCGGAGACCATACCTACCCGGCCGATCCCATAGGGCCTCCCCTGCCCATCGACACCTTTCTGCTCCAACTGGACGATATCAGACAGGCCAAGGCGCAACGCTAAGGCATCATTGACGCCACCTTCCACTGCGTCCAGATTGGTGTGGGCACAAATGGCAGCGATACCGTTTTCGGCCATATCCAACAGTATCTTCCCTGTGGTCGTCTGATCGGTCACAGATCTGGCTGGGCCGAAAATCACCGGATGATGCGATACGATCAGCTCAGCCCCCTGCTCTACAGCTTCCTGGACCACATGTCCTGTGATGTCCAGCGACACGATGACCTTGCTGACGGCAGCCCCTTCCCTGCCGACCAGGAACCCGGCGTTGTCAAAATGCTCCTGTAGTTCGAAAGGTGCTTTGCCTTGTAAAAAAGAGAATATTTCTTTTACTGTGGTCATCGGCCTCGACTCCTTCTTCATCTGTCGTAACCCAGCCGCTATCTCCTCCATCTGGCCGATGAAAGCTCGATCTGGCAGTTGGGCAGACTGACAGCCTCTCAGTATCTTCTCGACCTTTTCCTCCATCATCGTCAGATGATCGAACCGCATCGGACCACATCGATCCACGCCCGCCCAGGACTCTGTCAAGGAAAGAGGCGGCATCGTTCCGCCCCTGACCGTCCAGATGCTATACAGCTTTTTCCCTTCACGGACCACTCGTTCATCCAGGATGGCATACCCATTACCTTGCAGCCACATACGCAACTGGGGCATACCGGTCATTGGCTGGAGGAGCAGCAATGTATTCTGATGAGTCCAGGGCGCAGCCGCTAGGATGGACATGATGGTTTCGCCGCCCATCCCAGCGATGACCACGGTATCGACTTCCTCTGGACGGATGCCGGACAATCCATCACATGACCGGAAACTGATACGGTCATACTGCTCATATCTCCGGGCAGTCTCTTTGGCCCGATCCAGCGGGCCTGTCCGCAGATCGGCAGCGATGGCTTTCTCGATCCGTCCACTGAGCAGCAGCCAAACAGGCAGATAGCCATGGTCTGTGCCCACATCGACCAAATGAGCGCCTTGTGGGACCTTCCGGGCGATCGCCCGAAGCCGAGGTGACATCTCCATATCTTCTCCTACTTCCCTTGGGATAAATGAAAAGAGCGGAACATCCGCTCTTTTCGTTCGATGTCCAAATCAGGCGATGGAAGTGTTCAGCTTGTCCAGCAAAGCATCCACATCTACACCGTGGACCATACAAGCCTGCTCCACAGTTTCTCCACGGGAAGAGGGACAACCCAAGCAGTGCATACCGATGGACAAAAAAATCGGGGCAGTGTCGGGTGCGATGTCCAAAATATCGCCAATGATGGTATCTTTTGTGATTTTGGTCATTCCAGGATGGCCTCCTTATAGTTTTGTAGAACGACTTATAGTATACCCAATACGTGATCGATTTTCAAGTGTTTGCCGAAAATTTTACCTTTTTGAAAAATGACGCCGGGTCCAGCACTTCCTTGTATTATAGAGTAGTAGTTATTAGAGCCCCTCTCCAAGGGCTGTGCTACACTGTAAGGGATGCTGTGGATTGGTTTGCACTTCCTACCACGAGATGGTTCCTGAAAGGTTCCAACCGCAGCCCTTTGCAGTTTTGTTGATCAGTTAAATACCGCCAGACGGTTTATGTGGAGCAAGGCTACAAAAGCAAAGTGTCCTGTGGAAGCAGCATCACAAATTTGCCGTTGGAGGTTTTACTATGATTTGCGTTGGTATTGATGTGGCCAAGGATAAGCACGACTGCTTCATCCTCAGCTCGGAGGGCACAGTCCTGGCGGATGTATTCACCATCCCTAACAACTTGGAGGGCTTCAACACTCTGCTGGACAAGCTCTGGGCCTGCTCCACGCCCCAGGACAGCATAAAAGTAGGGCTTGAGGCGACCGGGCATTACAGCTACAACATCCTTGGGTTTCTTCTTGACAACGGTCTGGCCACCTATGTCTTGAACCCTCTGCGCACCAACCTTTACCGAAAAAGTCTCAGTCTCAGGAAGACGAAGACAGACCGTGTGGATGCGCGAACGATTGCGGCTATGCTTCTGTCCGATGCGGGCCTCAAGCCCTACACGGATACAGCATACCACAACGAGGAGCTAAAGTCACTGACCAGATATCGTTTTGATAAGGTAAAAGAATGGGCCAAATTGAAGCAGTCCGTTTCCAGGCTGGTGTGCATCCTCTTCCCCGAACTGGAACATCTGGTTCCGACACTTCACACGGCGTCTGTTTATGCGCTGCTGTCTGAGTTCCCAGGGGCCCAGCAAATCGCTGCCGCACACCTGACCAGGCTGAAAGCCCTGCTGGCCGATGCCTCTAAGGGCCGCTACGGACGGGATATGGCAGTGGATATCCGGGATTCCGCCAGAAGCTCGATCGGCTCCAGGATGCCCGCCAAGTCTTTGGAATTGCAGCACACCATCCGCCTCATTCGAGAGCTGGACGCTGAGATTGAAGAAATCGAGGCTGCGATCCAGGCTATCATGGATGAACTGCACTCTCCCATTACCACTATTCCGGGCATTGGCTGCCGCATGGGCGCCATGATCTTGGCCGAAGTTGGTGACTTCTCCCGGTTTGATTCCCCTGATAAGCTGCTGGCCTATGCGGGGATGTCCCCCTCTACTTACCAATCTGGGCAGCTCAACAACTGCTATGCACACATGGAGAAACGAGGCTCCAGATACCTGCGTTTCGCTATTTACAACGCCACCAAGTACGTCTGCCTTTGGGACCCCACCTTTGCCGCCTACCTTGCCAAGAAACGAGCGGAGGGCAAGCACTACAACATGGCCTTATCTCATGCCGCTAAGAAGCTGGTGCGGCTCATCTTTGCTTTGGAAAAATCCAGGCAGTCTTACTGCCCCGCTGCTTGATTTGCCTCAATAGCCATCCGGGGTCCTCCTGGACCTCTGTTTTGCTATGCCCTTTTGGAACCGTCTAACTTTTTCCACCATCCTTCATTTTAGGGGTTGACATCTAATAGTTAATCTTTCAGTTCAAAACGCGTATCAGGATTGCAGAGCGGCGCACATCGTGTTAAACTGATGACGGAAATGTCATCACATCAGGAGGGATCGCCATGTGGTCTATCTTCGCACTGCTCTCTGCCGTGTTCGCGGCGCTTACTTCCATCCTAGCTAAAGTGGGTATCGACGGTGTCAACTCCAACTTGGCCACAGCCATCCGCACTGTAGTGGTGGTCGTCATGGCTTGGGGGATGGTATTTTTGACTGACGCCCAAGGCGGTATCTCAGCAATCAGTCAAAAAAGCTGGCTGTTCCTCATCCTGTCCGGATCGGCCACAGGTGCGTCTTGGCTGTGTTATTATCGGGCGCTCCAGCTTGGCGAGGCATCGAAGGTGGTGCCCATCGACAAACTGAGCGTGGTGATCACATTGGTGATGGCAGCCGTGTTCCTCCATGAGAGGTTTACCTTCAAATCTGGTCTAGGGTGCATCCTGATCGGCGTAGGCACTCTATTGATGGTGCTATAAAGCTTTTTTGCTTTTAAGAAAGGAGCGATATCTTATGCCCATGCTAGGAACCATCATCGTCCCTCACCCACCACTTCTCCTCCCCAGCGTAGGACGAGGACAGGAAGTTCGGGTCCAGGCCACTATCGATGCCTACCATGCCGCCGCGCGAAGAGTCGCGACATGGGATCCGGAAGTCCTGGTGATCGCCTCGCCGCATATAGTCATGTATGCAGATCATTTCCACATCCCCCCAGGACCAAGCGCATCTGGCAGCATGGCCGCTTTTGGCGCACCTCAGGCCCAGATCAAAGTAAAGTACGATACAGAACTGCGGCAGGCGTTGATCCATCAGGCGGAAGCGTCTGGCCTCGACGCAGGGACGCTGGGCGAACGCGACCCGAACTTAGACCACGGCACTTTTCTGCCGCTGTGGTTCCTTCAAAGGGCACAGATCGATCGCCCCATCCTTCGGATCGGTCTGTCAGGCTGTTCTCCCTTACAACATTATCGTCTCGGACGATGTGTCGCACAAGCGGTCGAAAAGTTGGGCCGGCGTGCCGTATTCATCGCCAGTGGAGATCTGTCTCATAAACTGAGGCACGATGGCCCTTACGGCTATGCTCCAGAAGGCCCCGTGTTCGATGAACAGGTGACTGCTGCTATGGGAGTTGGAGATTTCCTGAGGTTCCTCACTATGGATCCACGCCTGTGCGACCGAGCGGCAGAATGTGGCTTGCGTTCATTCCAAATCATGGCTGGTGCGTTAGACGGCCTTGGTGTGGAACCGGAACTGCTCAGCTATGAAGGGGTCACCGGCGTAGGCTATGGTGTGGCCACTTTCACTGTCACTGGTCCAGATGATGACCGTAGGTTCGCCCAACAGTTTGGAGCGATCGAACGTGCTCGTTTGGCAGAGCGCAGGGCCGCTGAAGATCCTTGGGTACGGCTGGCCCGTATGTCGTTAGAGACCTATGTACGCACAGGTAGACGACTTCATATCTTGCCGCAGGGATTGCCCCGGGAAATGACAGGAAAAGCTGCCGGAGCCTTTGTTTCTATCCATATCCATGGTCAACTGCGTGGCTGCATCGGTACCACTGGTCCTACTACTGCCAGTGTGGTCTGGGAGATCGTGCAGAATGCTGTGGCCGCCGGGACTCGCGACCCACGCTTCCCATCTGTGGTGCCGGATGAATTGAATCTGCTGGAGTACGATGTAGACGTGTTAGATGAACCGGAATCCATCTCCTCCCCTGCTCAGTTGGATGTGAGGCAGTATGGCGTCATCGTATCCAGCGGCAGCCGTAGGGGGCTTCTCCTTCCTGATTTGGATGGTGTAGACACAGTGGAGCAGCAGATCGATATCGCTCGTCAAAAGGGAGGTATCGGCGCTCATGAGCGATATACATTGGAACGCTTCAAGGTGATGCGGCACACCTGAACATGGCAGCATCGAACGACATAGTCCAAACTGATCCCAGAATGATCTGTATCCTTCATCGGCCTTATCGTACACGACAACGCGTCCCTAGGGGCAGTGATAGCGATTTTCCAACTTCGTTCTGGGTCGAGCGATTTAGGTGACACCATCGAGACCGTCCAGGGCAATCTGGGCCATGCCACCGCCGCCTTTGCCCTGGACGTATACGGCCACGTTTCAGACGCATGAAAGAGGACAGCGCTAACTGGATGCAGCAGTACATCGATGACATCTAAAAACTTGGCAAAAGTCAAATAACCATGAAAAAACCTTGGAACTATATTAGCTCCAAGGTTTTTTCATGGCAGCGGATGAAGGATTCGAACCCTCACAAACAGAGTCAGAGTCTGGTGTGCTACCATTACACTAATCCGCTATGTCGTGTTCTCTTGAGGACAGTAGCCATTATACCAAATTGGCTGCATTTGTCAACCCCTTTTTCAAAAATTCTTCAAAATAAAATGTCAAGCGTTAAATGTAGAAAAAACGGGACCACCATCCTATGGATCATCGGCAAGATCAGGCACGTGACTTCGACCGACAGCTTTTTGAGCTCAGCTTGAGGTAAACAAATAGAATTTGGCTATGATAGAACTCCCCCAGCAGACTGATATGTCTGCTGGGGGAACATCTCAAATCACTGAATTTCTCAAGATCCCGATGCCCTCGATGTCCACTTCGACCTCATCCCCAGGGATCATGGGACCGATCCCTGCAGGAGTGCCCGTAGTCACCACATCACCTGGCTCCAGTGTCATAGCAGCGGTGATGAATTCTAGCAATTGTGGGATGCGCGTGATGAAGCCAGCGGTACTCCCCTGCTGTACGACTTTTCCGTTGAGGCGAGTCTCCAGGTTCATCGCTGATGGATCCACCTCATCTGTTACTAAAGGCCCGATCGGGCAGAACCCATCCATAGATTTTCCCCGGCTCCACTGACCGTCGTGTTGTTGGATATCGCGGGCAGTGACATCGTTGAGACAGGTGTAGCCCAACACATAGTCCAAAAAGTCTTTTGCTTTGATGTCTTTTGCCTGTTTGCGGATCACCAAAGCCAATTCTCCCTCGTAGTCCAGACGGCCCACGAATCCTGGAGCATGGATGGCCCCATTAGGGCAGTTCAACGTATTGGGAGCTTTCAGGAACAGCACTGGGAAACCAGGAGGGCTTCCACCCATCTCTTTTGCATGTTCGACATAGTTTTTACCGACACATACTATCTTTGTAGGTTCACAAGGCGCAAGTAGCCTACACTGCTTGAAAGGAAGTTTTCCGCCATCATATTCCAATCGATCATAGGGAGGCTTGGACAGAGTAAGGACGTCTGTGTCTTTCACCACGCCCCAACATGGGCCACCTGGACGGTCGATGCGCACATATTTCATATCTATCCCCCTAGATGATCTATGATATGACCCATAAGCTGTTCCTTGCCATCTCCTTTTTCGGCAGAGAACGGGACGAGTGGGACAGTATCCGGCAAGGACAAGGTTTCCCGGATAAGAAGCATGTTCCCCTCGACCTCGCTTTTTTTCAACTTATCCAATTTGTTCGCTACTACCAGGAAAGGTCTTTCCGCATTCAAATATACCTCTGCCATCGTGCAGTCGTCCGCAGTGGGGCGATGCCTGGCATCTACGATGAGCATCCCCAAAGCTATCCGTTCAGGATCGGCGAACCACGCTTCGATGAGCCGTCCCCAACGATCCCGCTCCTGTTTAGACACCTTAGCATACCCATAGCCAGGCAGGTCTACCAAATAAAGCTTCTTGTCGATACAAAAGTAGTTTATATGTGTGGTCTTTCCCGGTGCAGAGCCAACTCTTGCGAAGTTTTTTCGATTGAGCAAACGATTGATCACCGAGGACTTCCCCACATTGGAACGTCCGGCGAACACCACTTGCGGCGATCCGTCGTGTATAAAGTCTGCCGGCTTGGCAGCAGAGCGGATGAATTCCGCCATATTCCAATTCACCGTCATACGCATCCCTCACTGACGAAGATTGACGGTGTGCCCAACGGTCCTCAAGTGATCCGGCATTTTTCTCACAGGGTCCATTTCTGGCGCAGCTACGCTGCCTGCGAAAGCCTGGGCTAAGACCTCGTCCATCTGATGCACTGGAACGAACGTGAGTGCATTTCGGACGGTCTGATCGATCTCCTCCAGGTCTTTTTCATTGTCTGCTGGAATGATCACGGTCCGCACTCCCCTGCGCAGGGCCCCCATCGTCTTTTCTCTCAATCCGCCGATGGCCAATACCCTCCCTCTCAAAGTGATCTCACCTGTCATAGCCATGTCCCGCCGCACTGGCACACCAGTCAAAGCAGACACGATCGCAGTCGTGATAGCGATCCCAGCAGATGGGCCATCCTTGGGCACCGCACCTTCAGGAAAGTGGACATGGACATCTTTGGTGCTGTGGAAATCAGGATCGACGCCCAGTTGTGTGGTCCTGCTGCGGATATAGGACAATGCCGCTTTCGCAGACTCCTTCATCACGTCCCCTAAGTTGCCTGTGAGAGCTACCTTCCCTGTACCAGGCACCACATTGGCCTCTACCTCTAATATCTCTCCGCCCACGGAGGTCCAAGCAAGTCCATTGACGACGCCTATCATCGGTTCCCGGGAGATCGCATCATCCAAGTAGCGGCGAGGCCCCAAAAACTCCTGTAGATCCATTTCTGTAACGTGGATATGCTTTACACCATTCTCGACAATCATGGCTGCGCTCTTCCGACATATCGCGGCTAGCTTCCGCTCCAACAGACGTACACCGGACTCTCTCGTATACCCAGAGATGATCGCTTCCAACCCACGATCGCTGATCTTCACCTGAGTTCGAGACAAGCCGTGACGTTTCAACTCCCTCGGCAGCAGATGACGCTTGGCGATCTGCACTTTTTCTTTATCCGTATAGCTGGCCACCTCGATGACTTCCATCCTGTCCAACAGCGGCCGGGGAATGGTATCGGTCGTGTTCGCTGTGGTGATGAACATGACCTCTGACAAATCGAAAGGCAGTTCCAGGTAATGGTCTCGGAAGGTGCTGTTCTGTTCTCCATCCAGCACTTCCAGCAGCGCAGCAGCCGGGTCCCCGCGGTGGTCGTTCCAAACCTTGTCGATCTCGTCCAGCAACAGTATCGGGTT
Organism: uncultured bacterium; assembly: GCA_947643715.1. GTDB lineage: Bacteria > Bacillota > Clostridia > Oscillospirales > Oscillospiraceae > Enterenecus. The sequence continues at coordinate 33,429 of CANRXB010000010.1, read as the reverse complement.
CGAGCTCCCCGCCTGTTTGATACCGGCGATGATGCGGCCAGGCATGGCTCCGACATAAGTTTTGCGATGCCCTCGGATATCTGCTTCATCACGGATACCTCCGAGAGAGATCCGTGCCAACTTGCGGTTCATGGCCTGGGCCACACTCATGGCGATAGAGGTCTTGCCCACTCCTGGAGGGCCTACCAAACAGATGATCTGTCCCTTCAGCTCCGGAGCGAGCTGTTTTACTGCAACGAATTCTATGATCCGCCTCTTCACCTTTTCCAAACCATAGTGAGCGGTATCCAATGCCTTGGATACCGCAGACACACTCGTTCGTTCCCGTGTCCTCACGTGCCATGGCAGTTCCAAGCAAGTATCCAGATAAGTGCGGATCACTGCCGCCTCAGAGGAGCTATACGGTTGCTTCTCCAAGTGCTTCAATTCCTTGAGCAGTTTCTCCTCCACTTCTACAGGCAGTTTGGCTTGGGCGATCTGCTGACGATACTCTGCGATCTCATTGTCATCCTCAGGATCACCCAATTCCCGTTGGATGACCCTGAGCTGTTCCCGCAGGAAGTAGTCCCTTTGGCTCGCTGCCACTTGTTCGTGGATCTTGGCCGCGAGCTCGCTCTCCACCTCTAATATCTCCACTTCCCTGCCTAAAATACGGCATAGCCGGTCCAATCGCCGGACAGGACGCAACTCCTCCAACACAGCTTGTTTGTCTTCGAACCGTAGCGGCAAGTTCTGGGCAGCATAGTCGGCGATATAGCCCGGATCGTCACTGGCCAACAGTTTCAGATAGATCTCAGGCGGTACCCGGTCAGACAGCTCGGTATACCGTTCCATCTGGTTGTATATCTGACGGATCGAAGCTTCCGTCCGTGGAGAATTCCCTTTTGGGGCTGACGGTTCTGCCAGGCATTCGACCTCTGCCGTGATATATGGTTCTGACGAAACCAAGCGCAACAGCCGTCCTCGCCCACGCCCTTCCACCATGACTCGGACACCATTCTCCGGTAAACGCAGGATCTGTTTCACATCAGCCACAGTGCCGATAGCATACAGATCGCCTTGAGCCGGATTTTCTACCGTCAGGTCACGCTGCGTCACCAAGAATATCTCTCGATTTTCTCCCATGGCCTCTTCCAGAGCTTGGATCGATGCAGCACGTCCCACATCGAAGTGAAGCATTAGTTGCGGGAACACAGTCAGCCCTCGCAAAGCCAAAACGGGGACGATCATCGCTGCTGGTCCTGTCATCCGCATATCTGCCATCAGAGACCACTCCTTTCCACACTCGAAGAGGGGTAGGCTACCGCCCACCCCTCCAACAAAATAGATATCAAGACACGTTCCCTCTTGGAGAGGCCTGCCCGCCTTTTTCTGCGCGCAATGCAGCAGCACCCAGCCTGGGACGCGCTGGACGTCCCTCCTGCCGCTGGATGTCAGCTCCGCTCTCGCCTTTGATCGCTTGTGCTGTGATGGTGACCTTGGCCATGCTTTGATCAGAAGGAGCTTCGTACATCACAGGTGTCATCACCTCTTCCAGCACTGCCCGCAAGCCTCGAGCACCGATCTTGCGCTCCAGTGCCTTATCGGCTGCAGCGTCCAAAGCATCGGGAGTGAACTCCAACTCCACATTATCATAATCCATCAGGCACTTGTACTGTTTCACCAAAGCGTTCTTGGGTTCCGTGAGGATCCGCACCAACTGCCCCCGATTCAAAGCTTTCAGCGTCGTGATGATGGGCAGACGGCCCACCAGCTCCGGGATGATGCCAAATTTCAACAGGTCGTGAGGTTGGACTTCTTTGAGCACATCCTCTTTCTCACGCTCTGCTGAGGTCTTGACATCAGAGCCGAAACCAATGGTCTTTTGATCCAAACGACGCTCGATGATCTTATCCAATCCATCAAAAGCGCCGCCACAAATGAACAGGATATTTTTCGTGTCGATCTGCAGGAACTCTTGGTGGGGATGCTTACGCCCGCCTTGAGGCGGCACATTGGCCACGGTCCCCTCCAAGATCTTCAACAACGCCTGCTGGACACCTTCACCGGACACGTCCCGAGTGATCGAAGTGTTCTCGCTTTTGCGGGCAATCTTGTCGATCTCGTCCACATAGATGATGCCGCGCTGCGCCAACTCGATGTCATAGTCTGCGGCCTGCACCAACCGTAACAGGATGTTCTCCACGTCGTCGCCCACATAACCTGCTTCAGTGAGGGTGGTAGCATCAGCGATAGCAAAAGGCACTTTCAAAATGCGGGCCAGGGTCTGAGCGAACAGGGTCTTGCCGCAGCCAGTGGGTCCCACCATCAAAATGTTGCTTTTTTGCAGTTCAACATTGTCACCACCGCCAAAATAGATGCGCTTATAGTGGTTATACACTGCCACTGACAAAGCCATTTTGGCGCTCTCCTGACCGATGATATAATCGTCCAGCACAGCTACCATCTCTTTTGGGGTCGGGATCACATCAGGGATGTCCGGAGAAGGGGTAGGATCGTCATCGATATCATCCCCAAGGATACTCATGCACAAATGGACACACTCATTGCAGATATAAGCTCCAGGACCTGCGATGATCCGCTCCACCTGTTCCTGATGCTTGCCGCAAAAGGAACAACGCACCGACTTATAATCGTCTCTTGCCATATTCTGGTCTTCCTTTCAGGAAAGCACCAAAGAGCGAAGACGGACCTTCGCTCTTCAGCTCGCTCAGCGATTGTAGATAATCTTATCAACGAGACCGTACTCTTTTGCTTCTTCAGCAGTCATGAAGTTGTCTCGCTCACAGTCTATGGTGACCTGCTCCACATTTTTTCCAACGTTGTCAGCCAAGATCTTGGTGACACGTTTCTTCACAGCCTCCAACCGCTTCAAGTGGAGAGCCATATCGGTGATCTGGCCTTGCGTCCCAGCAGAAGGCTGATGGATCATGATCTCTGCGTTAGGCAGGCAGAGACGCTTGCCCTTAGCGCCGGAGGACAGCAGGAACGCTCCCATGGAAGCAGCCATGCCCACGCATATGGTGGACACATCGCACTTGATGTACTGCATCGTGTCGTAGATGGCCATGCCGTCGGGGATAGAACCACCTGGGCTGTTGATATAGAACTGGACGTCCTTATCTGGATCCTGGGCTTCCAAATAGAGCAACTGCGCGACAACGAGGGAGGCAGTGGTCGCATTGACTTCTTCGCCTAGAAAAACGATACGGTCATTCAGCAAACGGGAAAAGATGTCATAAGACCGCTCGCCACGGCTCGTCTGCTCTACTACATATGGAATGAAACTCATAAAATGCTTCTCCTTTCAGATGGGGGGATATCCGCAATCCACCCTGGCACGGGCTATTATGCCCATCGTTTGCCAGCGATCATTCCCTCCCTCTCTCAAAAAGGCATAGATATGCTTACTCTTCCGTCTTTTCATCATCGGCCGGCTTGTCTTCAGCCTTATCTGCTTTTTTGGAGGACCGCTTTGCCGGTTTTTTGACCGCAGCCTTCACCGATTCGAGGGCCTTGCGTATAGACAAATCGCGGCGCAAATCCTCTTCCTTGATGATGCCACGGACCTTGTCCGCCTCCATAGCGTACCGCTCGGCCAGTTTGGAGATCTCCTCCTCCACATCGGATGCTGACACCTCGATGCCCTCAGCGGCGGCCACGGCCTCCAGAGCCAAATCGCTGCGCACTGCCCGGTCTGCGGAAGTCTTGGACTGGGCACGCATATCGTCCATGGACATGCCCATCATCTGCAGATAATTTTCGAAACCGATGCCTTGGCTTTGGATCCGGTTGGCATAATCCTCCAACATCTTGTCCGCCCGGTAGTCGATCATAGCCTGGGGCACATCGCATTCCAGCTTTTCGATCAGGGCATCGATGACGGCATTCTCAAAATCCCGGTCGGCTTGCTCCTGGCGGCGGACCTTCAGCTTCTCACCCAGGTCTTTCTTGAACTCGTCCAAGGTATCGAATTCAGACACGTCCTTGGCGAACTCATCATCGACCTCGGGCTCCTGCTTCTCTTTCACCTCATGGACCTTGACCTTGAACACTACCTGCGCACCGGCCAGCTCGGGCGTATAGTTTTCCGGGAACGTGATGTCCAAATCTTTCTCGTCGCCAGCCTTCATGCCGATGACCTGATCCTCAAAACCAGGAACGAAGGAACCGGAACCCAATTCCAAGCTGAAGTTCTCGCCCTTGCCGCCCTGGAAAGGAACGCCGTCCCGGAAACCTTCGAAGTCGATGACGGCGGTATCGCCCTTCTTGGCCTTTCTGTCCACGCTCACCAGACGGGACGCCCGGTCGATGTAGGGTTTCAGCTCCGCTTTCACATCCGCAGCAGACACCTTTACTTCGGGCTTGGTCACCGGAAGGTCTTTGTAATCCTTGATGGTAGCCTCAGGCTTGACCGTTATGGTCGCCTTGAATGTGAAGCCGCTGGCGCTCACTTCCAGGACCTCGAGTTGGGGGTAGGCCACAGGCTCGATCCCTGTCTCTTTCAGCGCGGCCTCGTATGCGTCAGGATAGGCCAGAGAGATGGCGTCCTCAAAGAATATCTCGGCGCCATACATCTTTTCGACCATCTTCCGAGGAGCCTTGCCCTTGCGGAAACCAGGGATATTGATGCGGCTCTTCTGACGGTTGTACACTTTGTCTACAGCAGCCTGGAACTCGGCGGCCCCGACTTCGATCACCAGTTCAAACGTGCTGTTCTCTTTCTTCTCGTTGCTCTTGATGTTCATTGTGTATTCCTCCAAGCTTGGCCCTGGTCTTGGATCGCTTGGGCCTTCTTTCTAAATCATCCAACCTATTCTATCAGATAGGCGTAGAGATTTCCACTGTTTTTTGAGTTTATTCCAAAATTTTTTTTGGGCAGAATCCGACAAAGTCCGCGGACACCAGGTGATATCCCACTCCATCCTGCTCTCCTTCGATAGCCAGCCGGTGGCTTGGCCCATGGAGATGGCCATAATAACAGGCAGTCACCCGATACTGTCCCAGCAGATCGATGATCTCCTGGCAGCGATAGCCTCGATAGAGGGGCGGGTAGTGGAGGAAACACAGCTTCTCCCTATCCCCTGCCGCTTTCAGAGACGTTTCCAACCGTATCAGTTCCCTGCGAAAGACCTTTTCCGACTGCGGTCCGCCGTTCTCCTCAAAGAACCAGCCTCGCGTGCCGCACAGGGCCACACTGCCATAAAGAGCACAATCGTTATGCAGGATATGCAGACGCGTGAAGCCGTTGGACTGAAAAAAGCGGTCCATTTTGGCGGCAGTGTTCCACCAGTAATCGTGGTTTCCTTTTATCAGCCATTTCTCGCCTGGCAACTCGCTGTTCAAAAAAGCGAAATCGTCCCGGGCTTCCTCCAGGCTCATCCCCCAAGACAGGTCGCCGCACAGCACCACCGAATCCGTATCCGCCACTGGAGCGAATCCGTCCCGCAGCTTGTCCACATATCCTTCCCAACCGCCGCCGAACACGTCCATGGGCTTGTCCGCCCCCAGAGACAGATGGGTATCGCCGATGGCGTAGAGTGCCATCCCATCACCCCTTATCTCAGCATCTCCAGCACACAGGTCTCCATAGCATCCTTATCGACCACGCTGTCGAAACGGCGGCGGCATTTTTTCAGCCTGGCCAGAGGTGCTGGAGTCGGTATACCGGTGGTCTCGCTGAGTTGGTCCAAGATATCCACTCCAGCCCGCTGTTCCTTCACGCCCAATGCTGTGAGCACGCTGGAACAGAATTTGAAGGGACTTGCTGTAGACACTACGACAGTCACAGTGTCGTCTCCGGTTTCCTTCCGGTACTCCTCCAATACATGGAAAGCCACAGCGGTATGTGGATCGATCAGATACTCTCGCTCGTTCCACATCTTGGCGATCATCGCCTTGGTCTGTACATCGTCACAGGAACCTGCGCTGAATTCCTTCTTCAATTTCGTGCGGATAGAACTGTCCACCCGATAGCTGCCATACTCCGCCAGTTGGGACATATATTCCCGCACCAGCTTGTCGTCCCGGCCGGACAGTTCGAAGAGCATCCGCTCCAGATTGCTGGAGATGAGGATGTCCATAGAGGGAGAAATCGTATTGTAGAAGGCACGGTTGCGGTCATATGTGCCGGTGTTGATGAAATCAGTGAGCACATTGTTTTGGTTGGAGGCACAGATCAGCCGGTTGATGGGGATGCCCATCACTTTAGCGTAATTTGCGGCCAGGATGTTGCCAAAGTTTCCGGTAGGGACGCAGACATTGATCGGCTGCCCTTTGGAGATAGCGCCGCTTTTGAGCATGTCGCAGTACGCAGAGGCATAATAGACGATCTGCGGCAGCACACGGCCCCAGTTGATGGAGTTGGCGGAGGACAGGAAATAACCTCGTTCAGCCAGTTCGGCAGCCAAAGCCTCATCAGCGAAGAGCTTCTTCACCCCCGATTGAGCGTCGTCGAAATTGCCGAGCACAGCGCTGACGCCTACATTGCCCCCCTCCTGGGTGACCATCTGGAGCTCCTGGATATCAGACACACCGTCTTTGGGGTAGAACACCAGGATCCTGGTCCTGTCTACGTTCCGGAACCCCTCCAGAGCGGCTTTGCCCGTATCGCCGGAGGTAGCGACCAGGATACATACCGTCTTTTTTTCATCGTTCTTGTCCAAGGATGCGGTGAGCAGATGGGGCAAGATCTGAAGGGCCATGTCTTTGAAGGCACAAGTAGGTCCATGCCACAGTTCCAGGCAATAGGTACCATCGTCCAGCTTTCGTACTGGGGCAATGTCCTCATGGGAGAACTTACCGCCGCCGTATGCTTCGGCGGCATAAGAGGTCAGTTCTGAGGCGGCGAACCCCTCCAAGAAGCTGTTCATGATGTATACCACCCGTTGCTGGTAGGACATCTCCTTCATGGTCTCCAGCGAAGAGGCTGGCAGCCGCGGCAGTACCGCCGGGGTCAGCAGCCCTCCGTCCGGAGCCAGGCCCTTAGCGATGGCCTGGGAGGCGCTCAAACGCAGGTCTTTATTTCTCGTGCTAAGATAGTTCATGGTCATCTCACTACTCTCATTAAATTGTTGTAAAACAGGTCTTGGACGACCGTTTCTTTGTACCCATGACGCAAAAGGTGCTCATAGAGCCGAGGAAGACTGTCGATAGCGGGCAGTGCGGCGATGGTGTCGCCGCCGTCCCAATCGCCCCCCAAAGCCACACTGGCCGCGCCTCCCAATTCCAGCACATGGTCCAGGTGGGCCCGCACCATGTCCAGGTCCCGGCTCCCCCCTATGAACTCCGCGTAGAAGTTCAAACCGATCACGCCTTGATTCTCTATTATCGCAGTTATTTGTCCATCCGTCAAGTTCCTTGTGTGATCCCACACAGATTTTACATCAGAGTGGCTGGCTATGATAGGTCGAGAGGCCATCTCGACCACGTCCCAAAAGCCTGTTTCAGACAAGTGGGACACGTCTACCAAGATACGGAGCTCTTCCATTTTGGCCACGAACCGACGCCCGATTGGAGATAATCCCCGATTCGGCTCATCTTTATGAGTTCCCGACAGCGCGTTGGCGCGATTCCAGGTCAGGTTGATGGCCACCACACCGTCCGCTGCCGCCTGCTCCAATCGAGTTGGATCGCAGCCAATCATTTCTGCCCCTTCTATCGACAGGAATGCGGCCGTCTTTCCTTGACGAACCGCTCGCGCTGCTTCGGAGGCGGTACGGCATTGAACGATCCTGTCCGAATTGCGGCCCATCTCTTCTTGGAAGAAACTCAAAAGAGTTTGGTATGCAGTTGGATCGTCCTTTGCGGTCCACAGGGCAAATAGTTGGCAATATCGCTCAAAGCTGGTCACTCGGTCCAACGACAAACTGCCAGTATTATGCGCCAACCCCTCTTTTGCATCCCAACAACGTGAGATAGTATCGCAATGAGCGTCGAATACAGAGATCGGTCCCATAGATGTCCCCCTCAAAAAGCGTTCTCGATGTAGTGTATGTCCGGCCTCGATGTTTCGATACCATGAGGGGCATACACTTCTGCCACATCGAACCGAGGCTGTAGCGTTGTAGGACACTCTATCAGATAAGACTGTGCCGCCGCCCGGAGCTTTTGCTGTTTGGCCCAAGTGACGGCCTCTCGCGGCGCACCGGACCGCCCATCCTTCCTTAGTTTGACCTCTACGAATATCAAAAATGCTTCGTTCTCAGCTACGATATCCAATTCACCCATCCGGCAGCGAAAATTAGTGGCCACAATGGTCCATCCCCTCCGGCGCAGGTCCTCCGCAACCTGCATCTCGCCCCACTGACCCAGCAGCCTGGCTTTGCTCCCGCCGCTCACAGCTTTTTCAGGAAGCTGCGGCGGTGTATGGGACATGGCCCCAATTCCCGCAGCAGTTCATAATGGCGTTTGGTAGGGTATCCTTTATGCTGTTCAAAGCCATATCCAGGATAGAGCACAGACATCTCTTTCATATGCCGATCTCGGCTGACCTTGGCCAAGATCGAGGCCGCTGCGATCGATATAGACAAGCTATCTCCCTTTACGACTAGCTGATGCGGCGTAACGATCGCATACCGGCTGCCATGGTCTCTGTTCCCGTCGATGAGCGCGAAGTCTACTTTCGTCCCTAGTGTATCGATGGCACACTGCATAGCCTTTATGCGGCTGTTGAGTATGTCGATCTCATCGATCTCCTGGGGCTCCAGCCAAGCCACTGACCATGCGACAGCCCGGTCGATGATCTGGTCGTATAAGGCTTCCCGTTGTTTCTCCGTTAGCCTTTTGGAATCATCGATACCTGGCAGGTCTGCCCCTTCCCGCAGGATGACCGCTCCGGCATACACACGGCCAGCCAAAGGACCAGCCCCCGCCTCGTCACATCCGCATATGACAGCGGATCCTTGTGCCATAGCTGCTCGCTCCAGCTCCCAGTCAGGCATGACGCCTCTCCCCTTCTCTCTAGATCTCTTCCGGAACTTCCAATGTAAAGCGTCCTAACTTACCGCCTCTGAATTCATCCAGAAGTACTTTCGCCATCCGCTCCGTATCCGCCTCACCGCCGGAGATCAGCATCCCACGCTTCTTCGCGCACCGCTCCAGCAGTTCCCAACCTTGGAGATCGGCCAGGTCGGACAGTTTGTATCGATCTTCCAGCGCTTGGGGATACCGCTCTTGTAATAGCTCCAACAAGGCACAGGCCAGCTCCTCCATATCGGTCACCTCATCTTTTACAGCCCCCGTGAAAGCCAGATGAAGCCCCGTAGTCACATCTTCGAATCTTGGCCAAAGGATGCCCGGCGTATCCAGCAATTCCAGCCCGGTATCTACGCTCACCCATTGTTTTCCGCGGGTGACACCAGGACGGTCACTGGCTTTTGCTGATTTCCGATGAGCTACCTTGTTGATGAAGGTGGATTTACCTACATTGGGCACTCCTACCACCATGGTACGAATCGGACGTCCTATCTGCCCTTTGGCCTGCCATATGGCTAGCTTGTCCTTGAGGACCGCTCTGGCCGCATCAGAGAATCGGCCGACCCCTTTGCCAGACTTGGCGTCCGTCTCCAATGTTCCGTAGCCCTTCCTTTTGAACCAAGCGATCCATCGTGTGTTCATGGCGGGGTCAGACAGATCGATCCGATTGAAGATGATGAGCCTAGGCCGGTCGCCTACTATCGTGTCAATGTCTGGATTTCGGCTGGAAATGGGGATGCGTGCGTCCACGATCTCTGCCACCAGGTCCACCGATCTCACATCTGCCTCCATCTGCCGGCGAGTCTTGGTCATATGCCCTGGATACCACTGGATATTCATTGAAACGGCCTCCTTCCGTGTGGTCTGCGATCCCTGCGTAATAAAAAAGGAGCGGTCACCCGCTCCTTTTTTATCACGCAGTTTACAGGTCCTCTTTGACCTTGGCTGCCTTGCCCACACGATCGCGCAGGTAATACAGCTTGGCCCGACGGACCTTGCCCCGACGGATGGTCTCAACTTTCTCGATCGTGGGCGCGTGCAGCGGGAACACCTTTTCCACACCGACACCGTAGGAGATACGCCGCACGGTGAAGCTCTCCTCCACACCGCCATGCTTCTTAGCGATGACCGTGCCCTCGAACACCTGGATACGTTCACGGTTACCTTCCTTGACCCGGATATGGACCCGGACCGTGTCGCCAACGCTGACGGAAGGGACTTCCGCTTTCATGTACTTCTCGCTGAATTGCTTTAGCAGTTCCATTTGATGTTTTCCTCCTAGTTTCAGGCGTTCTTGCGTCAGCCTGTCCAGCCGCGCAGAGGACCACCCTATTTGATACTTTTGTATCCTATCACAGTTCGTACTGATATGCAAGAGTTTTTTCCATAATGTCGGATACTTTTTCATATCGAGTCTCGTCCTTGGTGGAACATACCTGCCAGCAACCAAAGAGCAGTGAGCAAAAGTGTTATGTTGGCGTAATGGATCGCGGCCACCGCTCCCACACCGACCAAGATCCCCACGAGACAGCCAGACATGACCGTCATCACCCGGTCCGCCCAATCAGGATCCAATCGGTTGGCTAACAGGCCATGGACGACCCGGCCACCATCCAATGGAGAGATCGGCAGCAGATTGAACGCCCCGATCGCCAGGGTGAGCATTGCCGCCAATTCCAGGTGCAGGGCCAAAGCGGCTATGCCCCAAAGCAGATTGGTTGCTGGTCCAGCCAGGGCCACCAAACTGTCTTGGAGATAGGTCAGCGGCGCACGGTAATCGATACGAAGCTCCGCTCCGACCACCGTCAAAGACAATGCCTCTACCCGCCCGCCCATGACTGTTGCGGCAACCATATGGCCCAGTTCATGGAGCACGCAGGCCAGCAGCCCCCAAGGTAACAGCCCAACTCCTTCATCCAGCCAAAATGATATCCCCAGCAACAGGAAAAAGCCCGGGCTCGCCTCCATTCGAGGCCGGTCATGGCAGCTCCACATAGTACGCCGGGTCCAATCGGATATTGTCTTTTTCTATGGTCAAGTGGAGGTGTGGGCCAGTGGCGTTACCTGTGTGCCCGACCAGGGCAACGGTCTGGCCACAGGACACCTCGTCTCCTTTATGCACCAGCAGTTTACTGCAATGAGCATAAAAGCTGCTGACGTTGTTCTCGTGCCGGATTTTCAGATAATTGCCGAATTCATCGCTCTCTCCAATATACTCCACCACTCCCGAGGCAAAAGCGCCGATCTCCGTCCCTTCTGCTGCACCGATGTCCAATGCGAGATGGAACTCGTGTTTGCCGTTGATCGGACTGTCTCGATAACCAAAACCTGATGTCGCAGTGCCGGCTACAGGGACAGCGGTCTCGCTCAGACCCAGCTCATAAAAAGCCATGCTCACATTTCTCGGCAGTTCGATGCCGTCATCGGTATAGGCCTGGGCCACCGCTGTCACCACGACAGGCTGAGTCTCTTCTGGCATGGGAGAATCGGGCTGGGTAGGTGTTTGCTCTGCATCCGATCGCTCGTCCTCTTTTTGAGAAAAACTCGTTCCAGCCAAAATGCCATGCTCCCTCAAATAATCCAGACCTCCGTTCGGGGTCTGACTCAACAGGACCAAAGCTTGCGGCTTCTCATCCAGTGGGATGTATGGAGGTCGTTCTTCCAGCTCTCCACCCAATAACATGAAACATAGTGTCTCAATCGCACTTTGCATGGGCTTTCCTTGTGACAGATCGGTACTGAACTGCTGGAACGCCGCTTTGAAATCGACATTTGCCGCCGCTGCTTCCCTCCATGCCTCCAGTTGGCCTGGAAACACGCCTCTTCCAATGTAAACTAACAAGAATAGCGCAAAACTGGCCACCAACTGGATGAGCCTGCGTCGGTCCTCCTCCCTTCCACTGCTCCGGGGGGCGCGTTTCGTCCTCTGGATGGGCCTACGCCCTCTGTTCGCCACCCCGCGTCTGGATACACCGTCCACAGCTATCCCTCCTGTTCATACGATCTGGATTACTGTATGTCCAAGAGTAGGATTTTATGCAAACCACCAAAATGCGGATCGGCACGAAAAAGCGGCGAGCATCATCGTAGCACTCAAATCAAAACGATCCGTATCGCGATCCTTCTACCTCGGGAGCGGATAAGAAAAGCAAGGAACGGTATGGCCGAAACCATGCCGTTCCTCAAGATCGACGAGACTTTCCATTGGTCTGCATTACGACTAAAAATAAAAACGCCCCACAAAGGGGACGAGTTCAATCTTATCCATTGAGACCCTGCGTGCTCAGCGGTCGCTGGGAACAGTAGTTTCTCCGGCAAAGATCAGCTCGTCGATATCAACGGGCGCAGAACGAAACATCTTCATACCATCACCTCCTCATTCTTCTTATTGTGTATTATAGCAATAATCCCTTGATTTGTAAAGTGGTTTTTGTGAAAAAACCAAATTCCATATCCTGTAAATCACTTTGCAAAAAAATGCTTGCTTTTTTTTGCTAGGTCTGCTATAATGAAGAAAACGCGGGTGTAGTTCAATGGCAGAATGTCAGCTTCCCAAGCTGAACACGGGGGTTCGATTCCCCTCACCCGCTCCAATTCGGAGCAAGCGATATGACGTTTGCTCCGAATTTTTTGGAAGTGAGTGCGTCCATCCACGGAAAGAAGCACATCATATCCAGTTATGAAGCTGGATATGATGTGCTTTTCACTTCCAATCCTACCTTGGCCTGATGCTACCAGCCGAAGCCTCAAGACACTACCCGATCAAAGGCCCTTCGTACTATCCACTCACCTGCTGCTCCTGCTTCTGCCAAGGAAGCGCAGCAAATAGAGAAAGAGGTTGATGAAATCCAAGTAGAGCTGGAGAGCCGAATAGATGGACGCTTTTTGCAGCATCTCCTCGTTGCCATTGAAATACTCATAGTTCGCCTTGATCTTTTGGACGTCGAAGGCGGTGAAGCACAGGAAAACGACGATGCCGACCATACAGATCACACGTTCCATACTGGTCAGATCGATGAACATCGTGATCAGATTCGCAATGACCAGAAAGATCAGTCCGCCAATGAGCAGCGGACGCAGCTTGGACAGGTCGGTCTTGGTGAAGCGTCCATAAAGAGCGAATGCGCCGAAGAACAGGGCGGTCAAGCCAAAGATGAAGATCAGATTGATCACATCATAGGCCACGAAATACACGGAAAACACTATGCCATTGAGGATAGAGTACACTGCGAACAAAGTCCGTGTAACGCCTACCGACCGTTCCAGGATCCCGGTAGACATCACCAACACCACTACCAACTCTGCAATGAGCAGGATCGGCATGATATACGGGATCATGAAGAGGTAATACACGATACTGGTCAGCGCCAGTGCTGCCGCCAACAGGAACGTGATCATCAATCCCATGAACATCCAGCCGAACGTTTGGGTCACATACTGGTTCAGCGTCAGGCCGGCTCGGGCATAATCACTGTCGAAGTCAAATCGGTTGACATTTCGTTCTTCCATGCTCAACTCTCCTTATCCACTTGTTTCATGTGCTTCAAGTTTCCGATTTTTTTTGCGCGTCGATCCAACTCGGCCAATACATCTTCCAATGGGATGCCCTTTTCTACCATCATGACCATCAGATGATAGATCAAGTCAGAGATCTCCCCCACAGTATCGGCGGGAGAATCATTTTTAGCTGCGATGATGGTCTCGGTGCACTCCTCTCCTACTTTTTTCAGGATCTTATCCAGTCCCTGGGCGAACAGGTAACAGGTATACGACCCCTCCTGCGGAGCCGATCTTCGATCCAGCACCACTTTGTACAGTGCTTCCAACGTCTCATCCATCACATATCCCTCCCAGAGTTTCCTGAGGACCATTATAACTCGATCCGATCAAAAAAGCAACTACGCGCTCCAGTGTGACAGGTAGGACCATCCGGTACGCAGATATAAAGCAGACTGTCCGCATCACAGTCGGCATATACCTCTTTGACATGGAGGAAGTTGCCGCTGGTCTCTCCCTTGTTCCACAGCTTTTGCCGGCTGCGGCTCCAGAACCAAGCTGTCTTGGTCTCGATCGTGCGCTCTACTGCATCTTTGTTCGTGAACCCCAGCATGAGCACTTCCCTGCTTTCAGCATCCTGGATCACGACAGGGATGAGAGTTCCTTTTTGGAAAAGCCGCTCCAAATCAGACATCGAAACATGTCCCTCCTTCAACTGCTCCACTGCCCCACCAAGAGATCTGCTGCTCATCTCACAGGGATGCCCTGCTCACGTAAATGTTCCTTCACTTGGGGGACCGTCAGCTCTCCAAAATGGAACAAAGAGGCGGCAAGCGCTGCATCACAGCCCGTCGCCTCAATGACTTGGGAAAAATGCCCCAATGCACCGCAGCCTCCGGACGCAATCACAGGGATGGAGACAGCCTGCGTCACCGCTCGAGTCATCTCGATATCAAAGCCGCACTTCGTACCATCTGCATCCATAGAGGTGAGCAGGATCTCTCCGGCTCCAAGCTCCTGACCACGACGGACCCACTCCAACACGTCGATTCCAGTCGGGATGCGCCCTCCGGCCACGACTACCTCGTATCCGCCCTCTGCGCGGTGGCGGGCATCTACGGCCAATACCACACACTGAGATCCAAACCGTGTTGCTGCACGTGATATCAAGGTCTTATCCTTTACAGCAGCGGAATTGATAGAAATCTTGTCTGCCCCGGCTCGGAGAAGCCGTTGGAAGTCATCCAAGGTGCGTATGCCACCGCCCACCGTCAACGGTACGAACACTTGAGCGGCAGTACGCTCCACTACATCCGCTACGGTATCCCGATCGTCGCTGGTAGCCGTGATGTCTAAAAAAACGATCTCGTCCGCTCCCTGGTCCGAGTAGTGTTTGGCCAGTTCGACCGGATCGCCTGCATCCCTGATATTCAAAAAATTGACGCCCTTCACCACTCGACCGTCTTTTACATCCAGGCATGGGATGATCCGCTTGGCTAACATGAAAGTCCCTCCAAATATCGGTCGATCTCCTTTTGGCTCTTCAGGATAATCATCTTTTCAGAATATTTACCCAAACCAGCTTCGAACCATTTCCGCTTTTGACTACCGCGTCCCTTCCACAATAGCCACCAAATGAATTCCAGATCCATCTTTTCTGTACAGCCTTCTGCCATGTCCTCTCTGGTCCGTCCCCGATAGTGGACGAAACGCTTTACCGCCCGATAAAAGCAGATGTGCCTTGGCAGGTCGAGAAAAACGATCTTATCCGCTTCTGCCATCCTGCGTCCATAGTCGAATTTTGTGTAATTCCCGTCAATGATCCATGAAGGCTGTTCCATGAACTCCTGCACGATCCGATGAGCCTCCCCCCTATCCCGGACCTGCCAACCAGGGGCATGGTGGACTCGATCCATATGGAGGACCGGACACTGATATTGCTTTCCCAAGGCCCGGGCAACGGTAGACTTTCCCGCACCGCTGTATCCGATCACTGCGACCTTCATATTTGAGGCCCTGCTTCTCGGATCGCCTCGGCCAGATCGATCGTGCCGGCATAATATGCTTTTCCGATGATCGCGCCGTATAGCCCCATGTCCCGCAGACGCTTCACATCGTCCAGCGTGGTCACTCCACCAGAAGCAATGATATCACAGCCCACTGTATCTTGCAGCATGGAAAGCTGATCGAGGTTCGGGCCGGACAGCATCCCATCGGTGGCGATATCAGTAAAGATCAAAGTCTTGACCCCGAGAGCTTCCATCTGTTTTGCCAGCTCCAGACCGCTCAGCCCGGCAGCCTCTTCCCACCCCTTGGTACGGACCTGACCGTCAAGGCAATCGATTCCCACTGCCACCCGATCTCTTCCGTACCGGGCCAAAGCATGACTCACCACTTCAGGGGCAGTGACGGCTGCAGAACCGATGACCAGCCTGGCAACACCTGTCTCGGCTACCGTGTCCACATCGTCCTTTGTTTTGATCCCACCACCCAACTCGACAGACAGAGCGGATCGCTGGATCACTTCGCCGATATGAGGGGAATTGACCCGCACACCGTCTCGAGCGCCATCCAGATCGACCATATGGACCCATCTGGCGCCGGCGTCAGCAAAAGCCCTCGCGACATCCATAGCACGTTCTGCCACTTGACTGGCCGTGTCGAAGTTTCCTTTTTTCAGGCGGACGCACCGCCCGTCTTTCAAATCGATAGCTGGTAATAAGATCATCGTGTCAGTTCTCCAAAATTCTTTAGGATCTGCAGCCCCACTTCTCCACTTTTTTCCGGGTGGAATTGGCATCCGTACACACCATCGTGGGCTACTGCGGCAATGATCGAAGTTCCATATGAGGTGCGGGCGATCACATCCTCCTCACGATCGGCTCGACCGGAAAAGGAGTGGACGAAATATACATAGACCCCATCGTCCAGCCCTCGAAACAGTGGGGAGCCATTTTGGAGTTCCAGACCGTTCCAGCCGATATGGGGCAGCTTCAAATCAGTCGAGATGCGCTTTACACACCCGCTGACAAGTCCAAGTCCCTTACAGAAATGCCCCTCTTCTCCACAGTCGAAGAGCAACTGCATCCCCAGGCATATGCCCAAGATCGGCTTGCGGCCTACTTGAGCTAAAAGTGCCTTTTCCATCCCCATCTCCCTCAGCTTGGCGGCTGCATCAGGGAATGCCCCTACGCCTGGAAGGATGATGGCATTTGCCTGTTCCAACACCTCAGGGACATTGGCGATCTTGGTCTCATGCCCGATATACGTCATAGCGTTGGCCACACTTTTCAAGTTGCCTACACCATAGTCTATGATAGCTGTATATCTCATCAAAGCGCTCCTTTTGTGGAGACGACACCGTCCCCTTCGATCCGCACAGCTTCCTTGAGCGCCATACCTAAAGATTTGAACAACGCCTCTGTGATGTGATGGGCATTGCCGCCATATTCGCATTTTTGGTGTAACGTCACCCCGCCATTTGTGGCAAATGCCCGCATGAACTCCACGGTGAGACAACTGTCATAGTCCCCTATCATGGGTTGAGGCACAGGCACATCAAAGACCAAAAACGGCCGATTCGAGCAATCCAACACCGTTCTGCATAGCGCCTCGTCCATCGGGACGAAAGAAGTCCCATATCGTCGGATGCCGATCTTGTCCCCCAGAGCTTCTTTGAACGCTTGACCCAACACGATGCCCACATCCTCCACCGTGTGATGACCATCGACATGCAGATCGCCCAGAGCGGATAGCTCCAGACCAAAACCCGCATAAAAAGCCAACGCAGTGAGCATATGGTCAAAAAAACCGATGCCGGTGGACACGCTCACCTCTCCCCCATCCAGGCAAAGGGACAGGCTGATATCCGTTTCTTTTGTCGTGCGCTGGATAGCTGCTTGACGCATGGAGGCATCCTCCCTTCATTCATTTCGATCGTACCCGAATGGAGTTGGCATGAGCTGTGAGCGTTTCCGCCTCGGCCAACGTGACGATCTCCTGTGAGATGGGATCCAAGGCGGCCCGGTCGAATTCTAGCACACTCATGGTCTTCAGGAAACTGTCCACACTGAGGGGAGAGAAAAATCGAGCGGTCCCGCTGGTCGGCAGCACGTGGTCCGGCCCGGCCAGATAATCCCCAAGGGGTTCCGGCGTGTATGCGCCTAAGAACACTGCTCCTGCGTTCTTCACTGCGGGTAAAAGTTCTCTTGGGGCTCTCGTCATGATCTCAAGGTGTTCTGGTGCGATCTCATTGACCAGTTCTACACATCGAGTCAGGTCATCGCACACGATGACGCAGCCAAAGTCTCTCAAGGATGCTTCCATGATATCCGAACGGCTGAGATACCCGGTTTGACGAACGATCTCTTTCCCTGTAGCTTGAGCCAAGGTCATGGAATCAGTGAGCAAGACGGCGGAAGCCAACCTGTCATGCTCGGCTTGACTGAGCATGTCCGCAGCTACGAACTCCGGGTCAGCCGTGCTATCGGCGACGATCAACACCTCGGAGGGCCCTGCCACCATGTCGATGTCCAATCTGCCATAGGCCGATCGTTTCGCGGCAGCTACATATGCGTTCCCTGGCCCTACGAGCTTGTCTACTCTGGGGATGAACCCCGCGCCGAACGTCATGGCGGCCACCGCTTGGGCCCCGCCTACCGCGATGACCCGGTCCACACCAGCGATCTTGGCTGCGGCCAACACCCCATCGCTGAGGTTTTCGGTCGGCGGTGTGACCATGACTACCTCTTCCACTCCTGCTACTTTAGCGGGGATGGCATTCATCAGGACTGAACTGGGATAAGCAGCCGTACCGCCGGGGACATAGATGCCCACCCGGCTCAGACCCCGAACGATGCGGCCCACCCGGCCCCCATCGGGAGAGATCCATTCCTGTGTTTTGGGCAGCAACTTTTCGTTATAGTCTCGGATATTGCGTGCGGCATGTTCGAGGGCTGTGATCAATTCCGATGGACAAGCCCTATACGCTTGCTCCAACCGCTGGTTTGACAGTTCATAGGGCGCTTGACCATCGAATCGCAGTGAATATCGCTCCACTGCCGGCAACCCCTCACACTGCACAGCCTCCATGATATCTTTAACGATCAGCTCGATATCGGCATTTTTCTCCGCCGCACGCGAACGCATAGCGTCCAACTGACGGCGTTCCGCCACACCATCCGCCTTGACGATCGTGATCATGTCTGCCCCCCCAATTCCCGTTCCACACGGGACAAAAAGTCTGCGATTTCGTTTTTACACAGCTTCATGGACGCGGTGTTGATGATGAGCCGCGCCGAGACCTGAGCCACGTCCTCGATGGGCTCTAAGCCGTTCTCCCGAAGGGTGGCCCCTGTCTCCACGATATCCACGATACCATCAGCCAGATCCAGGATAGGGGCGAGCTCCACACTGCCTTCGATCTTTATGATATCCACATCCAATCCTTTGCGCTCAAAAAAGGACCGGGTGACATTAGGATATTTTGATGCGATACGTCGCGTCTTGTAAGTATCATAAAAGCCGCTTCCCTTTTTTACCGCCAAGGCGAACCTGCATTGCCCAAACCCCAGGTCCATCACCTCATAAAAAGAGCCGCCCTTTTCCAAGATCGTGTCCTTTCCCACTACGCCCATATCGCATACGCCATGCTCCACGTAAGTGATGACGTCAGGCGCTTTGGCCAGCACTACATCCAAGGGATAGTTGGGCAAGGTATGGATGAGACGCCGCCCGGGATCTCGGACCGGAGCGCAGTCAAGCCCCATCGCCTCGAAGAGCTCCACCGATCGATCTTGCAAACGCCCTTTCGTCAGCGCGATCCTCAGCCGTTCACTCATACCGTCAGCCACCTCTCTCCCTCACTGTCCAGCAGCAGCACACGAATAGCGCCCTTTTCTCTGGCCAAGTTCATCGTACTGTCCAAGGTGCGGCAGGGAGACAGTTCGCAGCTCCCCGCTGGACTGCTGTCCACCACAGCCAACGCTCGAGACAGCAGACCAGGCCCATAGTGTATAATCGTCTCCAGTTTGGGGACCTCTACCGGGAGACAGGCGCCCACTGCGTCCACATCCACCGCAAAGCCGATCGCCTCCGCCTTTCGGCCAAACTGTTCCATCAGGCCGTCATACCGTCCACCAGACAACACTGGGGCTCCTGCCCCCTCTGCATAGCCACGGAACACCATGCCGGTGTAATAATCCAATTGATGGACCATCCCTAGATCGAACTGTACACATCCACCATATCCAGCAGCGGACAGCTCCTCATATGACCGTCGGAGGTGTTCCAAACTTTCACAAGGGCCCGCCAACGCTTGGGCCTCGTCCAGCACCTCCGCCCCACCGAACAGATATGGCAGCCGGCGCAAAGCAGCATAGACGCTTTCGCCCCGGTAAGGCTCCAAAAGATCGTTGAGTAACGCAAAGTTCTTGCTTTCGATCGCTCCACGCAGCCGTTCCAGTTCGTCCTGGGGCATGTTCACCCGTCCGGCCAATGTCCGATAGAACCCTACATGGCCCAATTCTATGTGGAACTGCTGCAGGCCGCAACAGCGCAAGGAATCCACCGCCATAGCAATCATTTCCAGATCGGCTTTTTCCCCGACTGCCCCGATCATCTCGATGCCGCACTGGGCGATCTCGCTGCTGCCTCCCTGGTGAGCTTGGCCGGAACGGAACACAGTCTGGTCGTAGTACAGCCGCTGGGGCAAGGCCAGCCCTTTCAGCTTCGTAGCTGCGACACGAGCGATGGGAGCTGTACAGTCAGGGCGCATGACCATGATCTTGCCGGAACGATCGATGATCTTCAACATGGATTCCTGAGAGATAGGGTTGCCGGACTGGACGAACAGGTCGTAGAATTCCACCTCTGGCGTGATGACCTCGGTATAGCCACGGCGGCAGAACAACTCTACCAAAGCAGACTGCACCTGGCGGCGTTCCAGACACTCGGAAAACAATCGATCCCGCGTTCCTTCAGGAGTATTGATGTGGATGTCCATTGGGATAGCCTCCAAATTCTTTAGCTCGCTAATGCAATGAATGATACCACATCTCCATCCACCTGTCAACGATCACTTTGCCGAACTGTCCTCACCTACGCCACTCCAAACACATCACGTACTCTCCACAGATCTCAGCTAAAACAAGCTGAACTGGCTGCTGTCCGGCAGGTCACCAAAGGCGCCTGCCTCTTTGAGCTGGTCTAAATGGGTAGATGAGACCTTGGTGCAAGCCAAAGAGAACTCTTCGATAGATAGAAAATCTTTTCCCTGCCGCTTGTCCATGATGTCCCAACCCACGGTCTCTCCCAGCCCAGCTACCGAGGTAAACGGCGGGATGAGCGCTTTTTTATCCTTGTCCACCAAAAAATTGACAGCGTGAGACCGGCATATATCCATTCGGGTAAAGTTGAAACCTCTGAGATAGAACTCGTAACACACCTCCAGTGTGGTGAGCATATCCTCTTCTACCGCAGACGGACGGTCTTTTTTCTCCTTCGCGTTCTTTTTGGCGTTGATCTCCGCCATCTTACGCTTCACCACATCCATCCCCCGGCACATGAATTTCTCGTCGAAAGCTTTTGCCCGGATCGAAAAGTAGGCGGCATAGAACGCCAGTGGTTCATGGACCTTGAACCAAGCGATACGGAAGGCCATCATCACGTAAGCCACTGCGTGGGCCTTGGGAAACAGATACTCGATCTTTTTGCAGGACTCGATATACCACTCAGGCACATCATGTTCCTTCATCTCGTCCTCTGCTCCATCAGGCAACCCACGCCCTTTGCGTACTGCTTCCATGATCTTGAACGCCCTCGTGTCCTTGAACCCCTTTGAGATGAGAAAGAGCATGATGTCGTCTCGGCAGCCAACACACTCCAAAACCGAGGCAGTGCCGCTGACGATCAGATCTCGTGCGTTGCCCAACCACACATTAGTACCATGGGAAAAGCCGGAAAGCCGGATCAGGGTGTTGAAGTCCGACGGTTGGGTATCGATCAGCATCCCACGTGCGAAGGAGGTGCCGAACTCAGGGATGGCCACCGCCCCTGTGGGTCCCATGACAGGATCGTCAGCAAAGCCCAATCGCTCTGATGCGGTGAATAGACTCATGGTATCCGGATCATCCAACGGTATCCTCTGAGCGTTCACTCCGGTGAGGTCCTCCAGCATCCGGATCATAGACGGATCGTCGTGCCCCAGCATATCCAGCTTCAGCAGATTCGATTCCATGGAATGATATTCAAAATGTGTGGTGATGATATCCGATTCCTTGTCATCCGCAGGGTGTTGGGCAGGACAAAAATCGTAGATCTCTTTGTCCTGCGGGATGACCACCATGCCGCCAGGATGCTGCCCGGTGGTGCGTTTCACACCTTCACACCCCTTGGCCAACCGAAGCACCTCAGCGAAGGGCGCGTCCAGGCGTCCTACATTTTCGAGATATTTCTTTGCGTAACCAATGGCAGTCTTTTCCGCCACAGTGCCGATGGTGCCCGCCCGGAACACATGGTCTTTCCCGAACAGCTCAAAGGTATATCTGTGAGCGCTGGATTGATATTCGCCGGAAAAGTTCAAGTCGATATCGGGCACCTTGTCCCCACCAAAGCCCAGGAACGTCTCAAAGGGGATATTGAACCCGTCTTTCTCATAATCCGCGCCGCAGACAGGGCACTTCATGTCCGGCATGTCCGCCCCGCAGCCATAAGGGTGACTGGGATCTTGAGCATAGTCGAAATCCGCATGCTTGCAGTTAGGGCAGCGGTAATGAGCCGGCAGCGAGTTGACTTCCGTGATGCCCGACATGAATGCCACGAGCGACGACCCTACCGACCCTCTGGAACCCACCAGATATCCGTGCTCCAGCGAGTTCTGGACCAGCTTTTGAGCGGACATGTAAATGACATCATATTTACAGCGGATGATATCCACCAACTCAGCGTTTATCCGGTCCACTACGATCTTAGGTGGATCCTCTCCGTAAAGGCGATGGGCTTTCCCCCAGACCAGATCGTTCAATTCTCGATCGGAATCCTCCAGCTTGGGGGCAAACAATCCATCCGGCAATGGCTGCACATCATCACACCAGTCGGAGATCAGCTTCGGCCCATCGATCACCACCCGATGCGCAGTTTCTTCCCCCAGATAGGAGAATTCCTCCAGCATCTCATCCGTAGTACGGAAATAGAGCGGATTTGGCTTATCTGCGTCCTCAAACTCCCTGGCAGCCAAAAGCACATGGCGGTAGACCTCTTCCTCAGGATCGATAAAGTGTACGTCACAGGTAGCACATACCGGTTTGCCCAACCGTTCTCCCAACGCCACCACCCGACGATTGAATGCACGCAGATCTTCCATGTCCCGAGCGATGCGCCGGCCTTCTTTATTTGGCGTGAGCATATAAGCATTGTTCGCCAACGGTTGGATCTCCAGATAGTCATACCAAGCCGCGATGCGCTCCAGTTCCCTATCCTCGCTGCCGTTCACGATCGCCTGGAACAGCTCTCCCGCCTCACAGGCAGAGCCGATGATGAGTCCTTCTCGGTTTTCATCCACCAAGGATTTCGTCACGATCGGGAAGCGGTTGAAATGCTCCAGATGCGCTTTAGACACCAATTTGTAGAGATTCCTCAAACCGATCTGATTTTTTGCCAGCAGGATCAAATGATGTGGGTTGCGTCTGCCCCGTCCTCCCCGCTTCTTGCCTATAAGGGCGCTGTTGATCTTGGCCGCTCGGTCCACCCCCTGCTCTTGGAGCATCGGCAGCAATGCCACCAGGATCTGGCCGCATATCGCCGCATCATCATAAGCTCGGTGGTGTTGGAATGGGGGCAAGCCCAGGGCATTGGCCACCACGTCCAACTTGTGGTTCGGCAATCGGGGGCAAAGATACTGGGCCAATACCATGGTATCGAAATACAGCGGATCGAAAGTCCGGCCTGACCGTCGGCAATACTCACGAACGAAGCCAGTATCGAAAGCAGCATTATGGGCACAAAGCGGCGCATCCCCAGCCCAATCCAAAAAGGCGTCCACAGCCTGTTCCGGTGTCGGAGCCCCCACCAGCAATTCGTCGGTGATGCCAGTGAGTGACACGGTCTTTGCGCTGAGCGGACAGCCTGGCTGAGCAAAGGTAGCAAACTTATCGACCACCTCTCCCCCTTGTATGCGGACAGCGCCGATCTCGATGATGGCATCTGTGCGGGAATCCAAACCGGTAGTCTCCAGATCGAACGCCACGAACTCGCCATCCAAAGGCATGTCCCCCGGCCCATGGACAGGGACGTGCTCGTTCACATCGTTTTGGTAATACGCCTCGACTCCATACAGGATCTTGATCTTCTTTCCCCGGCCCGAGGCGCTATAGGCATCGGGAAAAGATTGGACCACCCCATGATCGGTGATAGCGATAGCAGGATGGCCCCATTCGATAGCCCGCTTCACGACTGTTTTCGTGTCGCATAAAGCGTCCATAGTTGACATTTTGGTATGTAGATGCAGCTCTACCCGCTTTTCCGGAGCAGAGTCCTTCCGTCCCTCCGGTCTTGGCACCTCGTTGATGCCAAAAGGCTCCAATACCAGATCGTTGTTATCGAAACGGCCCAAGGTCAGACGTCCTTGGACTTGGAGCCGTTGGCCCTTTTTCACCTGATCGATGATCGGTCTGGCTTCATCCCCCTCCATGAACTTGGTCACTCGGATAGAACTGGTGAGATCCGTGATGTCAAAGCACACCACCCAGGCTTTGCGTCGAGGCAATTCACGATGCTCGGTATTGAACACCTCTCCCTCCACCAATACGCTGCCCATGTCCAACACCAGTTCCCGCATGGGGACAGGTCTCTTCTTTCCGCTGATCTTGCCATAGATCTGCTTCACTCGCTTTTTCCCATGGCCAGAGGCAAGGACATCCGACCGAAGCAATTTATGGCGCATAGCCTTCATTTGGGCTTCTAAGTCCATCGGCTCCTTCGATCCAGCGGGTGGTCCGTCCAGCGGACGCTCTGCTCCCTGTTCCGGCAAAGACGCTTCGCCAGAAGAACGTACCGGATCAAGCACCTGGACACCATTCTCCGCAGCCTTCCTTTCTGCCAAGGGCCGTCCATCTGGAATATCTGTTGGTTGGGCCGGCGCAGCTTGACCAAGATCGTCATGAGGCAGCTCCACCACCACTGCGGCCGAATTGAGCCGAAACGCTTGCTTCAATCCATCAGCCGCTTGTACCAAGAGCTCCTGGGGGACCCCTGTTCCCATGGCGGTCACTTCCATGGCCCGCTGTGCACGCAGTACCCGAACACGGACAGGATACTCCCCCAAAACAGCCAAGATTTCTTTCGGGAGGCCGCATGTGGCAAAGGTCTGCTGAAAGGTTGGCATACTGCCGGTCATATGTCTCCGCTCCTTATCTGTTTCCGTGCCCGATGAAGTGACGGCAGGGCATCACAGTGTGTCTGACGTTCCCTCGGGACCGTCCACGTTCAGCACGACGATCCATGCTCACAAAAGGCACATCGTATCTTTCCTCACAGCGTCTCGATCAGCTTCATCAGTTCTGGCACCAAGCGGTCCTCCGGCACCTTGGATACGATCTGTCCATGCTTGAACAACACACCCTCGCCGCAGCCTCCGGCGATTCCTACATCGGCGTGGCTTGCCTCACCGGGGCCGTTGACCACACACCCCATCACCGCTACTGTGATCGGTTTGTCCACATCCTTCAGCAGCTCCTCCACTTGCCGGGCCATCGGGATGAGATTGATCTTCGTCCGGCCGCAGGTGGGGCAGGCGATCAGTTCTGGGCCTTCCCTGCGCAGACCGATCGCCTTCAAGAGCTTCCGCGCCGCGATGACCTCTTCCACCGGATCGGCGGTGAGGGTCACACGAATGGTATCTCCGATGCCCAAAGCCAGCAGTCCTCCGATGCCGGCTGCCGACTTCAACTCTCCCAGCTCCGGTGTGCCTGCCTCTGTGACTCCGAGATGCAGTGGATAGTCATAACGCTCCGCCATCAGCCGGTAGGCACGCATCGTGGTAGACACACTGGAGGTCTTCAGCGATACGCAGATATCATGGAAGCCATACCGCTCCAACGATCTGATTTGGCCCAACGCACTGTCCACCATAGCTTCCGGAGTCGGACCGCCATATTTGGCCAACAGTTCTTTTTCCAATGAGCCTCCGTTCACGCCCACCCGGATGGGGATGCCCCGTTCCTTACAAGCGCAGGCCACTTCAGCCACCCGTTCCGGGGCGCCGATGTTTCCCGGATTGATACGGATCTTGTCGATACCCTGCGCTGCCGCTTCCAAAGCCAAACGGTGATCGAAATGGATGTCCGCCACCAAAGGTACAGGACTGCCTGCTTTCAGCGCACCGACGGCTTTTGCTGCCCGCATGTCCGGTACAGCTACACGGACGATATCACATCCCGCCGCCGACAGCATACGGATCTGTCGCAAGGTCGCTTCCACATCGTGGGTAGGTGTGTTGGTCATGGACTGGATGGAGATGGGAGCTCCCCCGCCGACCAAGACCCCTCCCACATCGATCTGTCTCGTCATTTCGAACACCTGCCTAAACGAAAATGTTCCATACATCATGGAGCGCTACGACCGCCATCAGAGCCAGGAGAAGCACGAACGCCCCCGCATGAACGTAGCCTTCATATTTTTCTGGGATCCGCCGGCGTCCGATCGCATAGATGATCCCATTGAGCAGCACAAAGAAGATACGCCCGCCATCCAGCGCCGGGATAGGCATCATGTTCATCACCGCCAAGTTGACAGCGATGAGCGCCATAAAATAAAAAACGTTTTGAATGCCGATGGCCACCGTGTCTGATGCTGCGCCGGCCTCGGACACTACGTCCACCACGCCTATGATACCTTGCAATTCGGAGACCGCCACCTGGCCTGTCACCAAGTCGCTCAAGCTGATCCAGACGATGCGTACGAAATCGAAGGTCTGGGCAAACCCTTGACCGATGCGTTCCAGTATCGTCAGATCCTCTACCTGCCCGAATATCAGGCCAAAACCATGATATTGCCCATTTTCGAACTCATAATCATAGCGCTCCATGGGAAAGTCATCCAACACGATCCGCACCCCGTCACGTTCGACGGTCAAATCCACGCCTTTGCCATCATTACGAGAAAGATAGGTCTGCACGTCGGCATACAGCCAAATGCTGTGACCATCTACCTCGAGGATACGGTCGCCCACCATGAGCCCCTCTGCCCCTTGGTGCTGGAACCCATCGGCGAATCGAGTGATCACAGGCACCCGGGTCTGATCGATGCCGAGAAACAACACGACCGTGATGACAAGCCCCAGCACAAGATTCATGAAGGATCCAGCACAGAGGATGATGACCTTTTTCCAACCAGCCTGTCTGGAGAAAGCCCTGGGATCCCCAGTGTCCTCATCCTCCCCTTCCATCGCACAGTAGCCGCCGACCGGGAAAACACGCAGGGCGTAAAGGGTCTCCCCTTTCTGCCTGGACCATAGAGCAGGACCCATACCGATGGCAAACTCGTTCACCTTCACGCCCAAGAGCTTCGCTGTGAAAAAGTGTCCGAATTCGTGGATCGCGATGAGTACACCAAACAGCAGAATCGCTAACAGGACATAAAGGAACCTCGCCATGATCAAGTCACCTCGCAAAATCGTATACGGCCTGCCGGGCGGCACGGTCGGCATCCAAGATCTCTTCCAATCCGGGAGCATCTGACATAGGCACTGTGTCCAACGCTCTTTCTACCAAACGGGGAATATCCAAAAACGAGATCTTGTCGTTTAGGAACAGTTCCACCGCCGCTTCGTTCGCGCCATTCAGGATAGCGGTGGACGTCCCTCCCTTCTCTGCACACTCCAAGGCCAATCGAAGGCAACGGAACGTGTCGGGATCAGGCTTTCGGAACGTCAACGGCGGGCAGGACAACAGATCCAGCGGCTTTGCAGGGCCTGTTGTCCGTTCCGGCCAAGTGAGAGCATACTGGATGGGCAGGCACATATCTGCACTCCCCAACTGGGCCAAGATGGCGCCGTCCTCGAACTCCACCATAGAGTGGATGATGCTTTCCCGATGGACCACTATCTGGATGCGTTCTGGAGGCATAGCATACAATCGCATGGCTTCGATGAACTCAAGCCCTTTGTTCATCAAGGTCGCCGAGTCGATGGTGATCTTTGCTCCCATACTCCAGTTCGGATGCCTCAGCGCCTGCTCTTTCGTGACAAGCGAAAGTTCTTTACAGGTTTTGCCGTAAAATGGACCGCCGGACGCGGTGATGATGAGCCGTTTCACCTCGCCCCGATCCCGACAGCCTTGCAAACACTGGAAGATCGCTGAGTGCTCTGAATCGACAGGGACGATCTCAGCCTTTGCTTCTTTAGCGCGGGACATCACGAGTTCTCCTGCACAGACGAGGGTCTCCTTGTTTGCCAAAGCGATGCGTTTGCCATGGTCGATCGCGGTAAGCGTCGGCCGAAGTCCGGCCACACCAACGATGGCTGTGACCACAGTGTCCGCATCAGGGATAGACGCAGCCTCCAGTAGTCCTTCCTGCCCCGACAGCACCTTTACCCCTGTATCGGCTAACCTCACCCGCAGGTCGGCAGCGGCCGCACCATCGACGGCCACTGCAAGCCGGGGGCGGAATCGCCGCGCCTGAGCCTCAGCCAGTTCCACGCTCCTGTTCACTGTGATCGCAGCCACCTGATGGCCGCAGGACTCTGCGACCTTCAGCGCTTGACGCCCGATAGAACCGCTGGAGCCTAAGATAGAAAGCGTCCTGCACACCATATCTTCATCCCCTCAAAACACCGGGAGGAACTGGACGATGAACAGCACCACTGGTCCGCAGAACATCATGCTGTCGAATCGATCCAACATCCCGCCATGTCCAGGCAAAAGATGCCCGTAATCCTTCACTCCATACTGCCGTTTGATGAAGGAGAACGCAAGATCCCCTACCTCTGTGGCCAACGCACCAAAAAGGCCACACAGTGCCAAGGCCAGCAGATCCACACTGTCCCCTGCCAGCCTACTGGCGACCAGTCCATACAGGATAGCGAACAACATGCCAGTGATGAAGCCGCCGATGTATCCCTCGACGCTTTTGTTGGGACTGACTTTGGTGATGCCTTTATGCTTCCCCAAAAACACCCCGGTAAAATATGCCCCTGCATCGGTGACGAAGGTCAGCAGCACGGCCAACAGCACCAGATACTTACCATGATCCATCCTGCGCAGCTCTACCAACGCAGACAGAGCCAAGGGGATGATGATCCCCGCGAACAACGACGCCAAAACGTGGAAAAAACCTACCGGGACACTGCTTCCGTCATAGGCCCGGATGGCATGCCAAAAGCATACTGCCATCACGATGAAGGACAGCAGGTTCACATAAGCCATCCCCAGCCCAGCCCAGCTCCCGAATGGCAGCAGCGCAGCGGACGCGATGGTCACCACACGCATGGACACAGAGATCTTTCCTTCGCCCACAGCCCGCAGCAGTTCGAATGCCGCCATGGCTGAGATGAAGCACACGAGCGCCGTCCATGCCAGTGGGGGCGGGACCAGCATGATCCACAACATGACCGGCATCAGTATGACCGCTACGATGATCCGTTTCGCCATGTCATATACCTCCATACCGCCGAGAGCGGCTCTGATAAGCTGCTAAAGCACGCAGCAGGTCCTCTTTGCTGAAATCGGGCCAGAGAACATCGGTCACATAGAATTCCGCGTAAGCAGCCTGCCACAACAGGAAATTCGATAGGCGCAGCTCACCGCTGGGCCGGATCACCAGATCTGGGGCGGGCACGCCGGCGGAATACAGATATCCCGAAAAAGCTTCCTCAGTGAGATGGCCTGGGTCCGCATGTCCCTCCACACAATCCAGAGCGAATGCTTTGGCCGCTCGGACCAATTCATCTCGTCCGCCATAATTCAGGCAGATGTTCACCTGGCAACCATCATACTGTTTTGAGATCTCCTCCGTCTCCCGGCACAGCGCTCGAAGATGGGGCGCGAGCGGAGCCAAGTCCCCCCAAAAGGCCATCTTCACCTTGTCTCTGGCCATGGTCTCTATGGCTTCATGGAGGTATTTTTCCAAAAGCGTCATGATAGACGACACCTCGTCGGCAGGCCGCTTCCAGTTCTCGGTGGAAAAGGCATACACGGTCAGGTATTCGAGCCCGAGTTCCTTAGCAAACGTGGCGATGGTCCGGAACGTCTCTGCCCCGGCAGCATGGCCTGCTTTCCTCGGCAATCCACGGCCTTTTGCCCAACGGCCATTGCCATCCATGATGATAGCGACATGGCGGGGCAGATCCTCCAAGTCTACCTTTGGGACCTGTACCCTCCGGCGGGAAAAGAAAGCCATACGCACCCATCCTAACTTTATTGAAAGTGTTGACAAAAAAGAACCGATCCATGATATCTGAACAGCATACAAGGGGGTCGCTCCCCCCTTGTATGCACCACGATGACAACTCAGACCGCCATGAGTTCCTTTTCCTTGGCAGTGGTGAGACCATCGATCTCCTTACAACGCTTATCTGTGATCTCCTGGAGCTCTTTTTCCCGTTCCTTGCGGTCATCCTCAGTGATCTCCGACTTTTTTTCGAGAGACTTGAGGGTATCCATGGCGTCCCGGCGGATATTACGGATGGCTACCTTGCCGTTCTCTCCGTACTTACGCACTTGCTTAGTGAGTTCTACACGGCGCTCCTCCGTCAATTGGGGAAACGCGAGACGGATGATCCGCCCGTCGTTCTGGGGATTGATCCCGAGGTCGGATGCCTGGATGGCTTTCTCGATATCCCTCAGGATAGACGTGTCCCAAGGCTGGATGGCCAACGTGCGGGGATCGGGGGTCGAGATGCTGGCCACCTGCTGGATGGGTGTGGGCGTGCCGTAATAAGACACCTGGATGCGGTCCAACACACCGGCGTTGGCCCGACCGGCGCGCACACTGGCAAAATCCCCTTTGACTACCTCGATGGTCTTGCCCATTTTCTCGTCATAAGCCTTGCAGAATTCAGTCATGATCGTTTCCTCCTATGTCTTTCACAATCGTTCCTATTTTCTCCCCGTGTACTACACGAAGGATGTTCTCTGGATCTTTCAGTGCGAAAAGGATGATGGGGATGTTGTTGTCCATACACAGGGACGTAGCGGTGGAGTCCATCACGCCTAAATGGTTGGCCAACACGTCATCATAAGTGATGCTGTCGTATTTTATCGCTCCAGGATCCTTCATCGGATCGGCGCTGTACACGCCGTCTACGTTCTTGGCCAGCAAGATGATCTCCGCATTGATCTCTGCGGCCCGGAGCACTGCCGCCGTATCAGTGGAGAAGAATGGGCTTCCGGTCCCGCAGCCAAAAATGACTACCCTGCCCTTTTCCAAATGCCGGATGGCTCGAGACCGAACGTAAGGCTCGGCGATGGAACGCATCTCGATCGCTGTCTGCACCCGCACGTCCACGCCCATTCGCTCCAAGACATCGGCCAACGCCAGACAATTGATGCTGGTGGCCAACATGCCCATGTGGTCGGCTCTGACACGCTCATGCATCCCTTTGCCGTCCTTCAGGCCGCGCCAGAAGTTGCCGCCGCCCACCACGATGCCGACCTGTACGCCCAGTCGGGCGCATCGGGCCACGACATCGCATACCTTTTCGATCACATCAAAGTCCAGTCCCCGGCCAGCCGCGCCACCCAGCGCTTCCCCACTGACTTTCAATAAGACGCGCTTGTATTTCAACTCGCTCATGGCTCTCATCCTCTTTCATCCATGATTTGATCCTAACACATAAATAGCATTATACTGGAAAATCTCTCATTTGCATAGAGGTCAAATGAAAATTTTCCGTGTATTTTTGCTGAAGGATGGAATGGCCGGCGTCATCCCGCTCATAGATGTAAAAGGAGAAATGTGGGCATACTAGCTGCCTGACGTGCCAAAAGACTCCGATATCTGATGGCGGCTAAAGATCCAAGACACTGATTTTTTCTAAAAAACCGTTGGAAAAGACTTGCGCTTCCCCAACTCGTATGGTAAAATATCCAGGCATTCCGCACGGAAGCTGATTTTTCGCTCGGTGCCTCTTTAATATTAAGGGGTAGGCGAAAAAGCTGACGCTTTCGGAGGCAAACCATATTTTAGGAGGAAAAGACAATGGCAGTCGTATCTATGAAGCAGCTTTTGGAGGCCGGTGTGCATTTTGGTCACCAGACTCGGCGGTGGAACCCGAAGATGGCCACCTACATCTACACCGAGCGCAACGGCATCTATATCATCGATCTCCAGAAGACGGTGAAGAAGCTGGAAGAGGCGTACGCTTTCGTTCGTGAGTTGTCTGGCAATGGTCAGTCCCTTCTGTTCGTGGGCACCAAGAAGCAGGCTCAGGACGCTATCCGGGAGGAAGCCTCCCGCTGCGGCATGTTCTACGTGAACGCCCGCTGGCTGGGCGGCATG
Organism: uncultured bacterium; assembly: GCA_947643715.1. Classification (GTDB taxonomy): domain Bacteria; phylum Bacillota; class Clostridia; order Oscillospirales; family Oscillospiraceae; genus Enterenecus. The sequence goes on along the minus strand of CANRXB010000010.1, from coordinate 1,464 downwards.
ATGACCAACTTCAAGACCATGCGCACTCGTGTGGACCGCCTGAACAAGCTGAAGAAGATGCAGGAGGACGGCACCTTCGACATGCTCCCTAAGAAAGAGGTCATGAAGCTCCTGGGCGAGATCAGCAAGCTTGAGAAGTATCTTGGCGGCGTCGTTGAGATGAAAAAGCTGCCCGGCGCTTTGTTCGTCGTCGATCCCCGCAAGGAGCGCAACGCCATCAACGAGGCCCGCAAGCTGAACATCCCCATCGTGGCTATCGTGGACACCAATTGCGATCCCGATGAGATCGATCACGTCATCCCGGGCAACGACGATGCCATCCGCGCCATCAAGCTGATCTCCTCTGTCATGGCGAATGCCGTCCAAGAGGGCCGTCAGGGCCAGGATGCCGCTCCCGCCGCCGAGAAGGCGGAGGAGACCACCGCTGCCGCTGAATAAGGGACATCTCTGCGTCTTTGTTGACGCATCTCATCATTCGGTCGCCTGCTATGCGGGGAGACCGATCGAATCCACAATATTATGGAGGTAACGATATATGGCAATCACTGCACAGGATGTAAAAGCCCTGCGTGAGATGACCGGCGTAGGTATGATGGACTGCAAAAAAGCTTTGGCCGCTTCCGATGGCGATATGGACAAAGCTGTCGAGTGGCTGCGCGAGAAAGGCTTGGCTGCTTCAGCGAAGAAAGCCGGTCGCATCGCTGCCGAGGGCATGGCCTATGCCACTGTCATCGACGGTGTAGGTGTAGTGGTCGAGGTCAACGCTGAGACCGACTTCGTCGGTAAGAACGAGAAGTTCGTGGATTTTGTCAAGGGTGTGGCCGCTACCGTCGCCACCTGCGATCCTGCCGACATGGATGCCCTGATGGAATGCAAATATAACGGCACTGATTTGACTGTCACCCAGCAGCAGCAGGAAATGGTGCTCGTGATCGGCGAAAACATCAAGGTCCGCCGCTTTGCCCGTTTTTCTGATGGTGTTTCTGTTCCGTATATCCATGCTGGTGGTAAGATCGGCGTTCTGGTCAATCTGGAAGTCACTGGCGACATCGATGCGACCGAGGTCGGCAAGGACATGGCCATGCAGATCGCAGCATTGAATCCCCGCTTCTTGGATAAGAGTCAGGTCACTCAAGAAGTGTTGGATGAGGAAAAGAAGATCCTTTTGGCTCAGATGGCTAATGACCCCAAGATGGCCAACAAGCCTGACCAGGTGAAAGAGAAGATCGTCATGGGCAAGCTGAACAAGTTCTATGCTGAGAATTGCTTGCTGCAGCAGACTTTCGTAAAGGACAATGAAGTCACCGTTGAGCAATATAAGGATGCTGTGGCTAAAAAGCTGGGTGGTTCCATCGTCCTGAAGGATGCTGTACGTTTTGAAAAGGGCGAGGGCATCGAAAAGAAGCAAGAAAATTTTGCTGAAGAGATCGCCAAACTTGCAAAGTAAGTTTGCTTGTTCTCGTC
>CANRXB010000009.1 GCA_947643715.1 uncultured bacterium | reverse complement strand
CCAGCTCCAGCTTGGGCATCATCCGCAGCGGCTGCCCCTTCTTGTTCACGAAGCGGGGCCGCCCCATCAGCAGCTTCGCGATCGTCGCGCGGTTCTTCCGGACATCCCGCATACTGTCCGCGAGCAGCTTCTCCCTGATCTTTTCCTGCAACTGGGGATCCACTTCCTCGCCGTTTTGCGACACCTTCATCTGTCGGAACACCTCTTGTCGATTCTCCTGGATGAACCGGTCGAGGGTCTCGAACTTCCCGATCAGCTCCTCCAGCCGCTCTTCGTCCATGGGACTGCCATCCCAATAGTGAAGATCGTATCCATAATACTCATAGGCATCCCGCAGGAAGTACTCCAGGAAACACCGCTCCGCATCATCGGTATAATCATCGTATGTACGGTAGATCGCAGCGGAGGAAAAGCCCAGGTCGTTGCCCTTCAGGGACTCCGGATCGCGCTTCCCGTACAAAGAGCAATAGGTCATGCTCTCCGTGTAGGGCAGATCCAGGAACGCCGCCAAAGCGGTGAAGGTGGCTTTGGGGTTCAGCTTCCCGTCCTCGAAGCGCACCAGGACGCTGTCGCGGTACAGCCGGTCCTGGGGGTCGATCATGAAGCTGCGGTTCAGCACCCGATTGGTGAGCTCGTCCGGTATGCGCCAGATGACGGGCTTCCCATCGTCGTCCTCTTCCTGCGCGTCGCGCTCGCTGAGTTCCTTCTGCATCTCCTCCCAACGCAGGAACCTGACCGTCGCGCCGTAGCTGGTGGTGGGGCGGCGCATGGGGGTGAACGCTTTGATGTACTTGAACTCCCGGAAGATGGGAGAATTTTTGATCTCCTCATACTGCTTGGAATACAGCGTGATCTCGCCCTCCGGATGGGTCCGGATGCTGTAGTTCAGGTTGGTGAAGTGAGGCTGGAAGAACAGCGCGGGAACGATCCGCGAGCTCCAGTCCGTCTCGCCCGATGTCTCGTCACTGTAGAAATAGAGCACCAGCAGCAGCTCTTTGTCCGAAAAGGTCCCTCGCGCGTACAGCCCCTTCAGGATGTTCATCGACAGCTTCGGCAGCTTCGCATGAGCCTCCTTCACATCCTTCGACTCCTTGATCACCTGCCGCACCTCCCTGATCTGTTCCTCGATGTCCTTGAGGATCAGAGAGGGCGTGGTCATCAGGTTGGGATGCCCGTCGAAGATCTCGTTGAAGAAGTCCCCACCGTTGTGGGTGGCGAGCTGGGTGTGCCAGATCAGCCGGTCCAACTCCCAGATGCCGATCGGCTGGAGCGTATAGGTGCTGTAATCGATCCCGAACCGCTCCTTGAAGTCGATGGGATACTGTCCGATCTCGTCCCCGATCAGGAACACCAGCTTCTTCTCCTCCAAAAGCGGACGCATGTCCAGGATCTGGAGATAGGAACAGAACTCGCCCCAGTCGGAGTACGCCAGATACACATGGTTCTCCCGGGCCACGTCCTCGCTCCGGCGCACGTTGTCCCGCAGGTATTCCAGCTCATACTGGGAGAACACGTCCCGGGCCAGGATCGGATCGGTCAGATCCTTGAAGAAATGTCGGGTGATGACGGTATCCTTCGGCTTGACGTGGTCCCTGAACTGCGCCTGCTCGAGACAGAAGGGCAGATAGGTGTTGTCGTCGAAGGGGTAGAAACGGACGGGGAGCGACTCGAAGTCGATGAAGTCCTTACGGAACAGATACGGATACTTGTCCAGCAGCTTGCAGTTCTTCTCATACCGTTTCTTCTGGAGCCTGATGTTCGGCTCATAAAACGCTTGCGTCAGGATGGCTAAGCAGTCCTCCTGGAACAGTCCGCGTCCATAGAGGCTGACGAAGGCGCTGTAGGAGATCTTGTAGTCCCCCCCGTTCTGGAGGATGTACACCGCCGCTTCGAACTCCTCGACGGGCTCCTGGGCCTGATGGATGGCCAAGGCGTATGCTTGGCGGGCTTTTTCTGTGTCTCCCAGTTCCGCCAGGCGGCGGGCGATCTCGATTGCAGTCATAGTCGGATCCCTTTCATTCCATATAAAAAGGGGGCGGGCCGAAGCCCGCCCCCGCGTCGTACTTTGTGTGTGACCCTTTGGATGTCCAAACAGCTTCTTACTGCAGGAGCTGCAGCACGCCCTGGGGCACCTGGTTGGCCTGAGCCAGCATGGCCTGAGCGGACTGGATCAGGATGTTGTTCTTGGTGTACTCCATCATCTCGGCGGCCACGTCGGTGTCGCGGATGGTGGACTCGGCATCCTGGATGTTCTCGGTCATGACGGACAGGTTGTTGATGGTGTGGTCCAGACGGTTCTGGGTCGCGCCCAGAGTACCGCGCACGTCGGACACGTAGTTGATGGCGTTCTTGATGACGTCGATCGCCTTCTGCGCGCTCTCCTGGTCGGAGATCTTGATGTCGGCGATGCCGATGGCCGCGCTATGGCAGTCGTTGATGCTGACCTTGAGCTGGTTGTAGGCCTCAGCGGTGTCGCCGATCTGGAGCATCAGGCCGCCGTCGCCCGCAGTGCCGGTCACCTTGGCGGCGGTGCGGTCCTCGAAGATGTTGGCAGTCGTGCCGGAATCCTTGGAGGTGATGGTGATCTTGTTGCCGTCGAAGGCCGCGGTGCGGGTGGAGGTGTCCAGGTTGTTGTTCAGGGCGGTGGTGATCGCGGTCATGACCTTCTCGGTCTGATAGGAGGGGATACCGCCGGAGATGCCCAAAGCCTTCAGGTCGATGGCCACGTTCTCCTTCTTGCTGGTGTAGGTGCCGTCGGTGAACTCGAAGGTCTGGCCGTCCACGGTGAAGGTGTCGCCCGCCTTGATCTTGGTCACGTCGATGTCGAAGGACACGCTGGCGGCGTGGCTCTTGGTGGAGCCGAAGAACTGGGCCATCACGTCGGACTCGGTGGACATGTTGCACTTGTCGGTGGTGGAGCCCTTGATGGCGGTGGCGTCATCCACATAGGTGGATATAGACTGGAAGGAGATCTTGCCCACGCTGCCGTCCACGCCGAAGTTACCGGCGCTCCAGGTGACGGTGCTGGTGTCGCCGATGTCCTTGACGATCTGGGCCATGGCCTTCCCCAGTCTGTCGGGGTCGCTCAGGTCGGACTCGCTGCGCAGGATGGCGCTCAGGTCGATCAGCTTGTCTGTGGTGCCCTTGGTGGCCGTGCCGTTGGCGCCCACCTTGAAGGTGTAGGACTTATCGCCGATGGTGAGGGTGTCGCCGTCCTTCAACTGCGTGAAGTCGATGGACACGTCCACCTGGGCCTGGTGGCTGGCGCCGATGCCGGTGCCCTGGACGGGCTTCTGCACGTGGTCGTTCACGGTGCCGGTCCACTTGCTGTCGTTGCCGCCCAAGGAGATGCCGGTCTTGACCTCGTAGTCGGGGTTGACGATGTCGCCGTCCTTGATGTTGGTGGCCTCCTGAGTGAAGGTGATCTTGTTGCCGGTGCCGGCCATCTTGTAGACGCGGCCGTCGATCTTCACGAAGGCGCCCGTGCTGGCGGAGCCCAGGGTATCGGTGCTGGCAGTATAGCTGGTACCGGCGGCCTTGAGGGCCGTGGCGATGGCGGTGGCGGAATAGGAGGTCGCGCCGCTCAGCACAGCGCTGATCTGCTTGTCGCCGATGGTCAGGGTGAAGGTGTTCTTCTCGCTGGCCTTGGCGCCCTGGATCTTCATGTCGTCCAGGCTGACCTCGAAGGAGGCCGGGGTCTTGGTGGTCGCCGCCTCAGGCCGGTTGGTGACATAGGAGGCCTTGAAGGCGGGGGAAGCGCCGCCGGCGCTGTACTCGTTGATGGTGACGTTGGACACAGCGCCGCCATCCTTGATGGACATGGAACCGTCCAGCAGGTTGATGCCGTTGAAGTTGGCGCTGTCGGCGATGCGGTCGATCTCGGTGCGCAGCTGATCCATCTCCTTCTGGAGCTGGTAGCGGTCGGTGGTGTTGTCGTAGGTGCCGTTGGCGGACTGGGTGGCCAGCTCCACCATACGGTTGAGCATGTCGTGGACCTCGGTCAGAGCGCCCTCGGCGGTCTGCACCAGGGAGATGCCGTCCTTCGCGTTCTTCTGGGCGGTCTCCAGGCCGGTGATCTGAGCGCGCATCTTCTCGGAAATGGCCAGACCAGCGGCGTCGTCGCCGGCGCGGTTGATCTTGAAGCCGGAGGAGAGCTTCTCCAGGTTCTTCTTCATCGCAGCCACGTTGTTGTTGTAGTTGCGGTAGGCATTCATCGCCATGATATTGTGCTGGATACGCATGAGTTTGACTCCTTTCGTCTATTAATGTGCCCCGGAGCATCCTTTTACCAGGGCACAGGTCTGTGATGCGCGTCGTGCCTCGAGCGCTTTGGCCTTCGGCGTCCAAAGCAGTCGGCGCGGGATATATTCCAACCGGCTCGTCAGCCGTTTGAAACCGATGGATCGAAGCTCAGCCGTCTGTCTGCGGCTGGGGGAAGATGCAGTCCAGCTTTTCCCGCAGGAGCTGTACGTCGGGGCCATCGCCCATCCCGTCCAGCGTCCGGCGCAGCTCGGACAGCGCTTCCTTTTTCGCGTGGTCCCAGGGGAGTTGCCTGACGTAGCGGGGAGAGAGCTCCCGCACGCAGTCGGGCCGCTTGCCGCCCTGCCGTTCCAGCACCTCGCCCCGGAGGATAGGGACCTCCCGCGGAGCGTTGATGATGAGATGGACGCGTTCGCCGCTCATGCGGTCGAACTGGACGACGGTGTCGCTGCCGACGGTGAAATAATCGCCGGCCTTCATGGTGATACAAAGCATGATGATCTCCTTAGTCTGGTCGGGCGACGCCATCCTTGCGCCGCCGATGTGTCAAACAGCCTCTTCTTCGGATCTTTCCCTGCGCACGGCCGCGTGATAGAACGAGGAGTGGGACATCCCGCAGGAGTCCGCAGCCTCCCGGACCGTGAGCTCGCCGCTCCTCCAGGCCCGATGGGCCTCGTCGAAGTTGTCGGGCAGGGGCGGGGCCGGGCGACCGAAACGCACGCCCCGAGCCTTGGCCGCGGCGATCCCCTGGGCCTGCTTCTGGCGGCGTTCCTCCCGCCGGCTCTGCTCGGCCACGGACAGGAACAGTTCGGAGACGAACGCGCCGAGCAGTTCCTTGCTGTGGGCGGCCTCCAGCGCGGACAGGTCGGAGACGATCTCCCTGGCCAGATCCCGCAGCCGGTCCTGGATCTCGGCCTCGTCCGGCTCCTGGGCCGCGCCCCGCACGACGGAGACCTCTTCGGGCGCGTCGATGCTCAGCCGGACCTGTTCTCCCCGGGCGCGCTGGATCTGTACGACGGTATCGCCGCCGATGGTGAGGCAGTCGCCGGCCCTCACGGAAATGCTGGCCATCGTCCGATCGTCCTCCTTTCCCGTCACACGGGGGCGTACAGAAGGTATAGGTTTTGGGCACCCCGCGTCAAAATCCGTTCACTTACTTTGTCGGCGGGAACATCGAAAAGTTTAGGCTTTTTTTCAAAAAATTTTTCCTTCGCATGTCATGCCCAAAACCTATGCTCTTTGGGCGTCCAGCCGCGAAAAAAATAAGGAAAGAGCCTGTTGGAGTTTTTCCAACAGGCTCTTTCCTTTCAACTTGGCCGGTACGGATCGGCAAGAGGAGGAGATCGCGGTAAAATCCTGATGTTCCGTGCGATAAACAAGGAGGGATCTGGAATGTCAGAGAGAATGTACGGGTATGCCCGCGTGTCCACCAGAGAGCAGAGGGAGGACCGGCAGGTCGCCGCCATGCGGGAATTCGGTGTGGAGGACTCCCGCATCGTGGTAGAGAAACAGTCGGGGAAGGACTTCGAGCGCCCCAAATACAAGAAGCTGGTGGGGGCGCTCAGGTCCGGCGACATCCTGGTGGTCAAGAGCATCGACCGCCTGGGCCGCAATTATAAGGAGATCCTGGAGCAGTGGGGGCACCTGACCAAGCAGCGCGGGGTGGCCATCGTCGTGCTGGACATGCCCCTGCTGGACACCCGGGAGGGACGGGACCTGACGGGCACGCTGATCGCGGACATCGTGCTCCAGCTCCTCAGCTACGTGGCCCAGACGGAGCGGGAGCTGATCCGCCAGCGTCAGGCGGAGGGCATCGCCGCGGCGAAGGAGAACGGGGTCCGGTTCGGGCGGGCGCGCATCCCCATGCCGGAGGACTTCGTCCAGTGGGCGCAGGATTGGTGGCACGGCCGGGTCACTGCGGTCCAGGCCAGCCGGGCGCTGGGGATATCCCGCACCACCTTCACCCGCCGGGCCGAGGAGTGGGGGAGCTGCCAGGGCCGCACGGATCCTCCGAAGCGCCGGGCAGCTCGCCTGCGAGCCGCTCCAGAGGGCGGTACACGGTGAAGTACATAGTGATGAAGCAGGCCAGCCCGCCCACGAGCTGAGAGACGGCCTCCGCCACGAACACGCCGGTGGTCCCCATCCAGACAGGCAGGAGCATGGTGAGGGGGGCGTTGACGATGGCTTTGCGCAGCAGGGAGAAGAACACCGCCTGTTTGGACCGGCCCAGCCCCACGAACACCCCTTGCCCCGCGATCTGGAGGGACATGAAGATGAACAGGCCGAAATAGATGCGCAGCGCGGGCACGCCCGCCTCCAGGACGGCGCTGTCGCTCTTGAAGATATGGATCAGCGGCCCCGGGAACGACATGGCCGCCGCCCAGAACAGGGTGGAATAGGCCACCGTCGCCCCAACGCTGAACCGGATGCACTGGCGCACGCGGGCGTACTGCTTCGCGCCGTAGTTGTAGCCCGCCACCGGCTGAGAGCCGTTGGTCAGCCCCTGCACCGGCATGATGAACACCTCGCGGATGGAATTGATGATGGTCATCACCCCCACGTAGAGGTCGCCGCCATAGCTTTGCAGGGTGGCGTTGCACACCACCTGCACCAAGCTGTTGGTCATGTTCACGAAAAAACCGGACAGGCCCAGGGACACGATCCGCCCGGTGCGCCCCCGCTCCAGCCGCAGGTCCTGCAGGCGCAGACGCAGCCCGGCCTTCCTGCCCGTCAGGAACGAGAGCACCCACGCTGCGGACAGCCCCTGGGACGCCACCGTGGCCAGGGCGGCCCCCTGTACCCCCATATGGAACACGAATATGAGCACCGGGTCGAGGACGATGTTCACCACCGCCCCCAGCAGCACCGTCATCATCCCCACCCGGCCGAAGCCCTGCGCATTGATGAAGGGGTTCATGCCCAGGCTGATCATCACGAACAGCGTGCCGCAAAGATAGATGCTCATGTATGCGTCGGCATAGGGGAACGTGCCGGAGCTGGCCCCGAACAGATAGAGGATGGGGCCCTTCAGCGCCAGGAAGAACGCGGTCGATGCCGCCCCCAGCATCAGCAACAGCACGAAGGCGTTCCCCATCACCCGTTCGGCCTCCCTGTCGTCCCCCTTGCCCCGGCTGATGGAGCACAAGGGCGCGCCTCCCGTGCCGCACAGGTTGGCGAAGCCCATGAGGATGGACACGATGGGCATGGTCACCCCCAGGCCGGTGAGGGCCAGGCTGTCGCTCTCCGGCAGGTGGCCCAGGTAGATGCGGTCCACCACGCTGTACAGCACGTTCACCAGCTGCGCCGCCGTCATGGGCACGGCAAGGCTCATGATGTTGCGCGGGATGCTCCCCTTGGAAAAATCGTTCTGACGGTCCGCCAAAGCCCCTTCCCCCCTCCAATCCTCGTGGGACGATATTATCACATCCCGCCGGGAAAGGGAAGCGGTCCGCCCCGGCCCCCGATCGGGCAGGACCGGCACAGGACCAACAAAAAATGGAGATCGGCCTCTCTTATTGGTGGATCTCACAAGAACGCACGGGGCCGATCTATCGAAAGTGCACAGGGCAAAATACAGTTTGATCACGAAACCATACAGTTTGCGCAAATCGACACCATAGAAGAGGGAACTATGCTAAACTATCATCCATAGGTGGGGGATCTCAGCGCCCCTGCCAAGAATGGATAGGAGGAAAAAAGAATGTTAGGCATCAACATGAACGACGTGATCACCACATTAGGCATGATCAAGGGTTATCTCATCGCCCTGGCCGTAGTCCTGGTCGTGGCCATCGCAGTCACCGTCGTGGCCATGAAGCTGCCCAAAGCCACCAGGGGGATCGCCCGCGGCTCCGCCTGGGTGGGCTTCGTGCTGGCTCTGGTCATCATCGTGGACATGATCCTCACCGGGCCGATGTACGGCATGGTGAGCATGGTGTTCCGCGGCAGCGGCGACATCAGCGAGGACAGCATCAGGGACGCCAGCGCCTTGTGCGAGGACATCGCCGACGAGGGCTTCGTGCTGCTGAAGAACGAGGGCGGCCTGCTGCCCCTGGCCAGCGGCGCGAAGGTGAACACCTTCGGCTGGTCCGCCACCAACCCCGTGTACGGCGGCACCGGCTCCGGCTCCCTGTCCGGGCTGTACCCCACCGTCACCCTGCTGGAGGGTATCAAGCAGGCGGGCATTGAGTACAATGAGGACCTGACCGGCTTCTACACCGGCTGGCGGGACAAGCGCCCCGGCATCGGCATGATGGGCCAGGACTGGACCTGCCCCGAGCCCACCATCGCCGAGTATGAGTCCGCCGGGATGTTCGACAAGGCCACCGCGTTCTCCGACACCGCCATGATCGTGATCTCCCGCGCCGGCGGCGAGGGCGCCGACCTGCCCACCAGCCTGGACCCCGCCGTCCCCGACACCTTCCAGGACGACGGCAAGGGCACCATGTTCAGCGCCTCCGGGATGCGTTTCAGCGAATATCCCGAGGATCTGGACGCCTCCAAGCACTACCTGGAGCCCACCGCCCGTGAGCTGGCCATGATCGAGAAGGTCACGGAGCAGTTCGACAAGGTCATCGTGGTGGTCAACGCCTCCAACGCCATGGAGCTGGGCTGGATCGAGGACTATCCCTCCATCAAGTCCGTCATCCTGGCCCCCGGCCCCGGCCAGACCGGCTTCAACGCCCTGGGCAACATCCTCACCGGCAAAGCCGATCCCTCCGGCCGGACGGTGGACACCTTCGTGTACGATCTGACCGCCATCCCCGCCTTCAACAACATCGGCGAGTTCAAGTACACCAATCTGGACGACGTGTCCCCCTTGTCCTACGGCTTCCCCGTCACCCCCAACTTCGTGGATTATGTCGAAGGCATCTATGTGGGCTACCGCTGGTTCGAGACCGCCGCCGCTGAGGGCGCGATCGATTACGACGCCACCGTGCAGTTCCCCTTCGGCTACGGCCTGAGCTACACCACCTTCGAGCAGAAGATGGGCGACATCACCGAGTCCAACGGCGCCATCAGCTTCGACGTGACCGTCACCAATACCGGCAGCGTGGCGGGCAAGGACGTGGTGGAAGTGTATTACGAGCCGCCTTACACCAACGGCGGCATCGAGAAGGCCAGCGCCAACCTGGTGGCCTTCTCCAAGACCGGGCTCCTGGAGCCGGGCAAGTCCGAGACCGTGAAGATCTCCTTCCAGGTGGAGGACATGGCCTCCTTCGACTACCAGGGCGCGGGCGCCTATGTGCTCGAGTCCGGCGACTACATCATCTCCATCAATACCGATTCCCATAACGTCATCGATTCCAAGACCTACACCGTGAGCAGCACCGTCACCTACGGCGAGGACAACAAGCGCGCCAGCGACATGGTCGCCGCCACCGCCCAGTTCGGCTACGCTCAGGGCGACGTGACCTACCTGTCCCGGAAGGACGGCTTCGCCAACTATGACGACGCCGTGGCCGCCCCCACCGACTTCGAGATGGCCGCCGACGTGAAGGCCGGCTTCTACAACCACACCAACTACGATCCCACCCAGTTCAATAATGACGGTGACGCCGTGCCCACCACAGGGGCCAAGAACGGCCTGACCCTGATGGACCTGCGGGGCAAGGAATACGACGATCCCCAGTGGGAGAAGCTGCTGGACCAGCTCACCGTGGACGACATGGTGGAACTGATCGGCATCGGCGGCTACCAGAGCGTGGCCATCGACTCCGTGGGCAAGACCCAGCAGGTGGACTGCGACGGCCCTGCCTCCATCAACAACAACTTCACCGGCAAGGCGTCCATCGGCTTCCCGGCCGGCGTGGTCATCGCCGCCACCTGGAACGTGGATCTGGCCCACGACTTCGGCGCCAGCATCGGCAAGATGGCCGACGAGATGGACGTGTCCGGCTGGTACGCCCCCGCCATGAACATCCACCGCACCGCCTTCTCCGGCCGTAACTTCGAGTACTACTCCGAGGACGGCCACCTGTCCGGGGCCATGGCCTCCAACGCCGTCAACGGCGCGGCGGAGAGCGGCGTGTACTCCTTCATGAAGCACTTCGCCCTCAACGACCAGGAGACCCACCGCACCGATATGCTGTGCACCTGGTCCAACGAGCAGGCCATCCGTGAGATCTATCTCAAACCCTTCGAGATGTGCGTGAAGAACTACGAGGGCAAGTCCATGGCCGTGATGAGCGCCTTCAACTACATCGGCCACAAGTACGCCGGCGCCAACCCCGAGCTGCTCAACACCGTCCTGCGCGACGAGTGGGGCTTCCGCGGCATGGTGCTCACCGACTACTTCGGCGGCTACGGCTATCAGGACGCGGACATCCAGATCCGCAACGGCGGCGACTTCTGCCTGACGCCCCAGCAGATCGAATTCAGCGAGCTCACCGACAAGACCAGCGGCACCTCCCTCCAGGCGGCCCGTCAGGCGTGCAAGAACATCCTGTTCACCACCGCCAACAGCCGCGCCTACGCCACCGGCGGCGCCGCCGGCATGGCCGGATGGATGATGGTCATGTACGCCATCTCCGCCGTGGTCGTCCTGGCCGCCGTGGCTTGCGAGGTCGTGCTCGTGCGGGGCTACCTCAAAAAGAAAAAGAACGGCTGAGCGCTCCTGAGCGTGAGCCGGCAAGCGCGGTCCCGGACCGCACCGGATCAGTTGTCACAGCCTCCCGCTCCCGCCCTCGCGGCGGGGGCGGGAGGCAGAAAATGAGAGACACCGAAGGAGGGGTCAGATTTGAAACACGCGGACATCATCAAGCAAATGACCTTGGAGGAGAAATGCTATCTCTTCTCCGGAAAGGACTTCTGGCAGACGCGGAGCGTAGCGCGGCTGGGCGTGCCTAACATGACCCTGTCCGACGGCCCTCACGGCATCCGCAAGCAGGCCGGGGAAGGCGATCAGCTCGGTCTGAATCCCTCTCTTCCCGCTACCTGCTTCCCCACGGCAGCCACCATCGCCAACTCCTGGGACCCCGTCCTGGGCGAAGAGATCGGCCGGCGCTTGGGCGAGGAAGCCGCCTCTCAGGGGGTGGGCGTGGTGCTCGGCCCGGGATTGAACGTCAAGCGTTCTCCTTTCTGTGGGCGCAACTTCGAGTATTTCTCCGAGGACCCCTACCTGGCGGGCAAGATGGCCGCCAGCTACATCCGAGGCATCCAGACCAATGGTGTGTCCGCCTGCCCCAAGCACTTCGCCGCCAACTCCCAGGAGCTGCGCCGCATGGCCTCCGACTCCGTCATGGACGAGCGCACCCTGCGGGAGATCTATCTGACCGGCTTCGAGATCGCCGTCAAGGAGGGCAAGGCCACGTCCATCATGTCCTCCTATAACCGCATCAACGGGACCTACGCCAACGAGAACGAGCATCTCCTGCAGGAGATCCTCCGGGACGAGTGGGGCTTCGAGGGCTTCGTGGTGTCCGACTGGGGCGGCTCCAACGACCATGTGGAGGGCGTCCGGGCGGGCTCCCACCTGGAGATGCCCACCACCGGGGGCGACTCCGACCTGGAGCTGATCGACGCCGTGAAGTCCGGCAGGCTCAGCGAGGAGCTGCTGGACCGGCGGGTGGACGAGCTGCTGGACGTGATCTTGTCCGTCACCCACGCCATCGAGCCGTTGGAGGGCAAGCCCTTCGACGTGGATGAGCACCACGCCTTGGCGGCGAAGGCCAGCGAACAGTCCATCGTGCTGCTGAAGAACGAGGAGGGCATCCTGCCGCTGAAAAAGGGCACCAAGGTAGCCATCATCGGCGAGTTCGCCCAGAAGGCCCGGTATCAGGGCGCGGGCTCCTCCGTGGTCAATCCCACCAAGCTGGACCACGCCATGGACGTCATCAAGGACTTCGACCTGGACGTGTCCGGCTTCGAGCCGGGCTACCCCCGTTCCGGCAAGGGCGACCCCGAGATGCAGGCCAAGGCCGTGGAGCTGGCCAAGAAAGCCGACGTGGTCCTGCTCTACATCGGCCTGGACGAGATTAGCGAGGCCGAGGGCCTGGACCGCTCCCACATGAAGCTGGCCCAGAGCCAGGTGGATCTCCTGGATGCCGTGGCGGCGGCGAACCCCAACGTGGTGGCCATCATGTCCGCAGGCTCCGCTGTGGAGATGCCCTGGCTGCCCAAGTGCAAGGCGCTGGTCCACGGCTACCTGTGCGGTCAGGCGGGAGCCTCTTCCGTCCTGAAGGTGGTCATGGGCGAGGTCAACCCCTCCGGCAAGCTGGCGGAGAGCTACCCCATCCAGTATGAGGACGCCTCCTCCGCCCCCTACTTCCCCTCCAAAGAGCGCACCGCCGAGTACCGGGAGAGCGTTTTCGTGGGCTACCGTTATTACGAGACGGCGAACGTGCCCGTGCTGTTCCCCTTCGGGTTCGGCCTGAGCTACACCACCTTCGAGTATTCCGACCTGAAGGTCACGGACAAGGGCGCGACCTTCACCCTCAAGAACACCGGCAAGATGGACGGGGCCGAGGTGGCCCAGCTCTATGTCTCCAAGCGGGACGGCGGCGTGTTCCGCCCCGTCAAGGAGCTCAAGGGCTTCCAGAAGGTGTCCTTGAAGGCCGGGGAATCCAAGAAGGTCACCATCGGACTGGATGACAAGGCGTTCCGCTATTTCAACGTGGACACCAACAAGTTCGAGGTGGAGGGCGGCGAGTGGCAGGTCATGATCGGCGCGTCCGTAGCGGACATCAAGCTGTCCGGTACGCTCGCCGTGCAGGGCACCGGCGCGGCCAGTCCTTATGACAAGGTCAAGCTGGCCAAGTATTTCAACGCAGACATCAAGGACATCTCCGACGCCGAGTTCGAGGCGCTGCTGGGCCGTCCCATCCCCGACGGCCACTGGAGCGGCACCCTGGACATGAACGACGCCATCTGCCAGCTCTATTACGCCAAGAGCGGCCTGGCCCGGTTCGCGTACAAGATCATGACCAACATGCTCAACAAGAGCATCGAAAAGGGAGAGCCTGACCTGAACATCACCTTCATCTACAACATGCCCTTCCGGGGCATCGCCAAGATGGCGGGAGGCATGTGCACCATGGAGATGGCGGAGGGCATCCTGACCATCGTCAACGGCCACTTCTTCAAGGGCATGGGCCGGGTCATCGGCGGGTTCTTCCGCTCCGGCAAGAAGCGCAAAGCGGCGAACGCTATGAATTAAGGGAGGATCGGAACATGAAATTCTGGAACGATTTTGCGGAGAAGCACCCCAAAGCAGCCAAGTGGATCCGAGAGGGCGGACTGTTCGTCATCGTCAGCAACCTGGTGACGGTGCTGAAGTACTTCATCCTCCAGTTCCTGCCCATGGCGTTCACCAGCCTGTCCAACGTCGATTTCGGTTGGCCCGGCATCCCCGTCACCCTGTTCGGCGAGACCTTCAAGTGGAACATCTTCGGCTATGACGTGGCCCACGGCGGCTTGGGTTACTTCTGCGCGTACATGATCGCCATGGCCATCGGCGAGATCATCAACTTCCCGATCCAGCGCAACTTCGTGTTCCGCAGCAAGGGCAACCTGGCCTATCAGATCGCCTGGTACGTCGTCGCTTTCATCATCATCAACTGCATCGTCAACTCCATCAACTGCGTGTGGGTGGCCGTGGCCGGTATGTTCGTCCCCGACTTCATCTACAACATCGGCACCACCGTCCTCAACGGCGGCATCTCCATGATCATCTTCTTCTTCGTCAACAAGATCATCTTCCCCGAGGGAGAGGCCAAGAAATAACTTTGCTCACGACCGTCAGGCCGCCGGGATCGATCCCGGCGGCCTGATCCGCTCCATGACACGTGCATATTGACAAGCCGCACGCGCAAAGCTAAAATGATATCCGAACATGCAAAACACATATGCACCAAAAGGAGGTACAAAATGGATCCCAAAGCAATGTACAAGCTGTCTTATGGGCTGTTCGTCCTCACCGCCGCTGCCGGCGGCGCGGAGAGCGGCTGCATCATCAACACGGCGGGCCAGGTGACCAGCCAGCCCGAGCGCATCAGCATCGCGGTGAACAAGGCCGGCTTCACCCACGACCTGGTGAAGCAGAGCGGGAAGTTCAACGTCTCCATCCTCAGCGAGACGGCCGGCTTCGACACGTTCCGGCACTTCGGCCTCCAGTCCGGGCGGGACGTGGACAAGTTCGCCGGATACCAGCACTGCCAGCGGGCAGCGAACGGCCTGTATTACGTCACCGCCGGCACCAACGCCTATATCAGCGCCACCGTGGAGCAGACCCTGGACCTGGGCACCCACACCCTGTTCATCGCCGGTGTGGACGATATGGAGGTGCTCTCCAGCGATCCTTCCACCACCTACGCGTACTATCAGGCCCACATCAAGCCCAAGCCGCAGCAGCCTGCCACCACCACTGGCAAGACCGCCTGGCGCTGCACCGTATGCGGCTACGTGCACGAGGGGGAGGAGCTGCCCGCAGACTTCCTCTGCCCGCTGTGCAAGCACCCTGCCTCCGATTTCGAGAAGATCTCCCTCTGACGTCCGGGGACCGCCCTCACCGGACGTCCCCGCTCCACCGATAAAACGACACGAAGTCCCTCCCGTGATGCGGGAGGGACATTTTTTTGCCTAAAACCATAGATTGAGACAGCAAATCGTAAAGGAGTCTTCCTGATGAAGCTGTCCCAGCTCCTGTCCGCCGCCGGGGCCCGCTGCCCCTTCGACGCGGACGTCTCCGCCCTGGCCTGCGACTCCCGGGAGGTGGTCCCCGGCGCGCTGTTCATCGCCATGGAGGGCGCCAGGACCGACGGCCGCGCCTATATCTCCGACGCGCTGGCCCGGGGCGCTGTCGCCGTGGTCTGCCGCCCGCCGCTGCCCCAGGCCGTCCCAGCCGCAGCCGTGGACGATCCCCGCGCCGCCTTGGCCACCATCGCCGCAGGATTCTATGGCTACCCTGCCCGAGAGCTCTCCCTCATCGCCGTCACCGGCACCAAGGGCAAGACCACCACCGCCCATATGCTCCGGGACGTCCTCACCGCCGCCGGGCATCCGACCGGCATGATCGGCACCCTGGGTGCGTATATCGGGCCCACGCTCCTGGCCAGCCCCCCCAACACCACGCCGGAACCCATCGCCCTCCACCGCACCCTGCGGCGCATGGCAGACGCCGGGTGCACCCATGTCGTCATGGAGGTCTCCTCCCAGGCCATGAAGCTGGGCCGGGTCGCCGGGCTCGAGTTCACCGCCGCCCTGTTCCTCAACCTCTCCCCGGACCACATCGGCAAGGCGGAGCACGCCGACCTCGACGAGTACCGCGCCTGCAAGGCCGCGCTGTTCCGCCAGTGCCGCCTCGCCGTGGGCAACGGGGACGACCCGAGCTGGCCCGCTATGGCCGCTCAGCTCCCTCCCGGCACGCCCGTTTCCTCCTTCGGCTTCGGCGAGGACGCCGATGTGCGCGCCCTCTCTGCCGCCCCGGATCCCGACCGCCCCCTGTCCACCCGCCTCGTCCTGGCCGACGGCAGCTCCTACTGCATCCCCCTCCCCGGCGCCTTCAACGGCGAGGACGCGCTGGCCGCCGTCGCCCTCTGCCGCGCCCTGGGGGTCGGCGAGGACGCCATCCGCGCCGGACTGTCCGCCGTCTGCGTCCCCGGCCGGGCCCAACGCTACCCCGCCCCCGCCCCTTACGCCGTGATCGTCGATTACGCCCACAACGGCAGCAGCTTCCACGCCATCCTCTCCGCCCTGGCCGAGCACCGCCCACGCCACATCATCCTCGTCTTTGGCGCGGGGGGCGACCGCCCCAAGCTGCGCCGCGCCGACATGGCCCGCGAAGCCGCCGTTTGGGCCCACCGCGCCGTGCTCACCGCCGACAACCCCCGCTCTGAACGCACCCTGGACATCTGCCGGGACATCGCCGACGCCCTGGGCAGCTCCATCCCCTGGGAGATCGTCCCAGACCGCAGGGAAGCGATCTTCCATGCCCTGGATCTGGCCGGACCCGGCGACGTGGTGGCCCTGCTGGGCAAGGGCCACGAGGCATACATCGAGGAGGACGGCGTGCGCCGCCCCTTCTCCGAATGGGCCGTGCTGGACGAGTATTTCGCCGTACAACGTTGACTTTTCCGAAAGATCTCGGCCCTGTCGCACGAAAACGTGCCACCGAACGGGCCTTATCCCTCCCGGTGGGAGGGATAACACGATGCAACAGACCAATACTTACAAACTCGATCTCATCGAACCGTCCGACACGTTCTCCGCCGACCCATTGAACGGCAACGCCCGGAAGCTGGAGACCGCCCTCACCGGCACGCGCGCCGACCTGGAGCGGTCCCTGGCCGGGGTGAAGTCCGGCCTGGAGGCCGCGCTGGCCGGCGTGCAGACCGGCCAGGATCAAAAGACCGCCGAGCTGTCCGCCGCCGACGCCGCCCTGAGCGCCCGCATCGACGCGCTGGCGGGCCGGGCCACCGCCCTGGAGGCCCACAAGATCGCCGTGGGCGCCTACACCGGCAATGGCCGCGAACAGACCATCTCCCTGGGCTTCACCCCCGTGGCCGTCCTCATCCATGTGGGCAGCATCAACGGCTCCTACAGCGCCCTGGCCGTCACGGATCATCCAGCTTACTACCTTTCTCCGGAACAACACCAGGCCGTCATCGTCCCCGGCGGCTTCACCGTGTGCAGTTGGGCAGAAGCTGTCATCTGCAATCGGTACGGCTGCTTGTATTTCTACGTAGCCCTGTCCTGAACCCACGAAGGACGGCCCCCCGGAGATCCGGGGGGCCGTCCTTTTCCGCGCTTTTTGTTTGGGAACGTCAGCCGTATGCCTTAGTTCTCCACCGCGACCACATAGATGGTGGAAGCGATGGGCGTCTCAGCAGCGGCGTACTCCACGCACACCTTAACGTCCTTACCGTTGTTCAGCGAGACCAGGGAGGCCAGGTTGTTCAGGTCGAGCAGATTGTTCACGGTGTAACCGCTCACGAAGTTCACGACCTTCACGTTGCCCACGTTGAACGCCTTCCAATCCGTGCCGTCCTTCAGGGTGATCATGGCGGTCAGGCCGTTGTTGGTGGTGCCCACATAGACGTTGCCGCCGGTCGAAGTATCGATACCGATGTTGTCGATCCCGTCGGTGTTGTCGTAGGGATCGCCCACGCTGGCCGGAGCAGCGCTGTAGATGGGCCGGCCGTCAGCGGCGTTCTTGTTAGTGACGTAGATCGTCCAGAACTGATTCCAGTTCTCGCCGATCACTTCCTGGCCCTTCTTGTCGATCCAGATGGTGCTGCGCTCGCCGCCCTGATAGACGGTGTACAGCAGGGCGGGATCAGCCTCGCCGCTGGTGTCCTGGATCGCGGTGAACGGATTGTTGATGAAGTAGGTGTTGGTACCATAGCTCCACGTCAGTTCGCTCTTCGGGATGAAGATGGTGTCCACCTGCTTGGCCACAGCGCCGGTGTTGGCGTAGATGTAGTTGCTGCAAGTGAAGAGGATCTCATCCAGGTCGGAGTCGTCCAGGGTCACGCTCACGGCGTCGCCCAGCAGCTCGCTGATGCCGTTGTACACCTTGGGCTTCAGGCTGTCGGTGCCGTAGCCGCTGACCACGATGAACTTGGTCTGCTCGGTGAAGTACAGGTAGGGATTATTGGTGGTGCCGTTCGCGGTGCTGTCCTTGACCTGCTGGACGGTCATCTGCACGGAGTTCCTGTCGATCACGGTCTTGTCATCGGACACGAAGTCCACGCCGGTCCAGGTGTAGCCGTTGTAGACCGTCTTGACCTCAGCGGCCAGACTCTGGATGCCGGAGACGGTCTGCAAGGTCACGTCGCGGTTATCGGCCATCTTGCCGTTGATGATGAAGCCCTTGTAGTCGATGGTGCTAGCTTCGTTGCGCCCCACCAGACCGTTGGCCGCGTTCACGTTGTGGTAGGGCATGCCCACGTCGTTCATCTTGCCGGGGTCGCCGCCGTTCAGGTCGAACGACTGCGTAGCGCCCTCATTCCAGTACTTGGTCACATCCACGGTGGTCATCGCGCCGTCCATGCCAACGCCCACCATCTTGTAGGTGAAGGTGCTGGTGCCCAGCTGCGTGCCGTAATCCAGGTAGGTGCCGTAGATGAAGTTGTTGTTGTAGGCGCGCTCAGCCTTCAACCAGTTGCCCTGCATGTCCAGGGTGATGGTGTACTGATCGAATGCCATGTTGGGGATCTTGCCATCGCTGGCCAGGCCCATGGTCTCGGGGTTGATGTCGCCCAGGCCGGAGCGCAGCGCCTCGTCGGCGATGATGGTGCGCTTCAGGGTGGTGCCGCCCTCCAGGGTGATCGCGTCAGTGACAGGATCGTAAGAGATGACCTTGCCGGAGACGGTCTTGGTGGGAGTGTCCAGCCAAACCGCAGGCTTGCTGGGATCGGAAGTCCTGCGTACGATATCGACGGCCACCACGGTGTTGCCCAGGACGATGGCGTCTTTGTTCATCACATAATCCTGCGGGATCTGGCCGATATTGCTGCCGGTGGTATCCGCCACACCAAAACCGAACAGGCTGTTGCGCAACTCGATGGTCTTGGTGGCGGAGATGTCGTCCCTCTCGCTGATCTCGGCCACTTCGCACTCCACAGGGATCAGCACGTCGATGGTGCGCATGTCGTTGTTGGAGACGGCCATCCAGACCCTGGCATCAGTGTCGGGTGTACCGGGAAGGCTCGCCAAGAACCGCTCCGAGGCCGCGCCGCCATCGTAGATGTAGTTCCCGTCATTAGCGCCAGTGATGCGAGAGAAGCTGTCACTGACAAAGTAACCCCAGGTGTTATCGACGTTGAAGCCCCTGCCGTTGGCGTCCTTGAACGCGCGCAGGGCAGCGCCCACGGAGTCCGCAGGAGTAGCAGCCAAATCGCCGCCAGGATTAAGGTTCTCCACGCCGCCCACGACGCCGGAGACGGTGGCCTTGTCCTTCAGGTCGTACACGGGGCGGGGACCGCCGCCGCGGGCGTCATACCACACCTTGACCTTGTGGCCGAACATGTTCAGGCCGGTGGTGTAGTTCAGCTGGAGGCCGTTGCTGGGAACGTAGACATCCTTATCATCCTGAGTCTTGCCGGTAGAAGTACCAGGATAACCACTACTATAGTCCATGCCAGCGACCAGGACGGCGCCGGGATAGCTATACTCAGTGTAGTTGACGCTGGTCTTCACTCCAGAACCGTCAGTATAGTCCACCTTGCCGGGATCCTGGTTGCCCAGCACGGTGCTCCACTCGCCGGTGGCCTGGTTGCCCAGGATGATACGTTCGGTAGGACGCAGGCCGTACCACTTGTAACCCAGGGTGTCCGTATACACATCCGCATTGGTCATGTTGCCGGTCTGATAACCGAACGCGGGGGTGTAGGTCACCATCCGAACATAAGCGGCGGTCTGGAACAGCAGCTCGGCGACCACGTCGCGGCGGGCCACAGTGTGCAGGGTGCCCGCGTAACGGGTGTCGTTGATGTTGACCAGCAGCTTGAGCTCGGTGGCCAGGGAAGCCACGTTCTGCCTCCACTCCGGACCAGTGAACTCGCCGTTCTTATCGTAGCCCACGGCGCGCAGGATCATGGCCAGCGCCTCGTAGCCGGTCACCTTCTCATAGGGGGCGAAGGTGGTGGTGGTCTTGCCCTTGATGTAGCCCGCGTTGGCGCAGTAGCCCACCGCGCCGGCGAACCAGTCGTCGGGCTTCACGTCGGTGAAGTTGCCATAGTTGGCATACAGCTTCACGCGCTCGCCGGTGGCGTCGCCGGTGGCCAGGCGGTACACGATGGTAGCCACCTCAGCACGGGTGATGCTGTCGCCGGGGCGGAAGCCCTTCTCGTCGCCCTGGAAGACCTTCATACCGGACAGGACGTCGACGGCTTCCACGAACTGCGGGGTGACGTCGGCCATATCCGAGTAGTTACCAGCGGCATTGGCGGTGACCATCAGGGACATAGCCATGATCATAGCCAAGACCAGCGCGAGAAACTTCTTCAGATTTCTCATTGGATTCGTTTCCTCCTTTTTATATTTCGCCGTCATTCGAGAACTTCTCAGCGCGGTTCGAGAGGATGGTCCATCCTCTCGAAATTTCCATCTTTTTCTTTTTCCATCCAGGTATATCCAATTTTGAGCCGCTTGCTCCCATGGTCCGACAAGATCCCCCTGTCCGGGATGGCGCAGGGGACAAAAAATCCCCTCAGCGGCCTTTTACGGGGAAAAATGGGCCTGAGGTCGCGAAGAGGACTGTACCTCCCCTGGGAGGAGCACAAAAAAAGAGCGTTCCTCCGAAAAGGAACGCTCTTTTGACCGGATATTCAACCCTCGTCGTCCAGCTTGAGCACGGCCATGAACGCCTCCGTAGGCATCTGCACCGTACCCAGCGACCGCATCTTTTTCTTGCCCTCCTTCTGCTTTTCCAGCAGCTTCTTCTTTCGTGTGATATCGCCGCCGTAGCACTTGGCCAGCACGTCTTTGCGCAGCGCCTTGAGGGTCTCCCTGGCGATGACCTTGCCGCCGATGGCGGCCTGGATGGGCACCTCGAACATCTGGCGGGGGATGTTCTCCTTCAGCTTCTCGCAGATGCGCCGGGCCCGTTTATACGCCTTGTCCCGGTGGGCGATGAAGCTCAGCGCGTCCACCTGGTCGCCGTTGAGCAGCAGGTCCACCTTCACCAGATCGGAGGGGCGGTATTGGTCCAGCTCATAGTCCAGGGAGGCATAGCCCCGGGTCTTGGCCTTCAACGTATCGAAAAAGTCGTAGATGATCTCGTTCAAGGGCATGAGGTAGCGGATCTCCACCAGGTTGGTGTCCAGGTACTGCATGTCCTTGTACTCTCCCCGGCGGTCCTGGCACAGCGGCATGATGTTGCCCACGTAATCCGGCGGAGCGATGATGGACACGTTGGCATAGGGCTCCATGGCCTCCTTGATAGAGCCGGGGTCCGGATAGTTGTGGGGATTGTCCACCCGGACCACCGTGCCGTCGGTCTTGGTCACCTCATAGATCACGGACGGCAGGGTGGTGATCAGGTCCAGATCGAACTCCCGCTCCAGCCGCTCCTGGATGATCTCCATGTGGAGCATCCCCAAAAAGCCGCACCGGAAGCCGAAGCCCAGGGCGATGGAGGATTCCGGCTCGAAGGACAGGGACGCGTCGTTGAGCTGGAGCTTCTCCAGAGCGTCCCGCAGATCCGGGTATTTGGAGCCGTCCTCGGTATACACGCCGCAATACACCATGGCCTGGGCGGGGCGGTAACCGGGAAGGGCTTCCTGGGTAGGCCGGGCGGCCTCGGTGATGGTGTCGCCCACCCGGGTGTCTTTCACCGTCTTGATGGAGGCGGTGAACCATCCCACCTCCCCGGCGGAGAGCTCCGGGGCCGGCTCCATGCCAAGCGGCCGCAGGTAGCCACAGTCCAGCACCGTATACTGGGCCCCGGACGCCATGAGGCGCACCTGCATCCCCGGCCGGATGGTCCCCTCCATCACCCGGAAATATACGATGACCCCTAGGTACGGATCGTACTGGCTGTCAAAGATGAGGGCCTTCAGCGGAGCGCCGGGATCGCCGGAGGGAGCGGGGACGTTGTTCACGATGTCCTCCAGCACCGCTTGGACGTTGATGCCCTGCTTGGCGGAGATCTCGGGGGCGTCCAGCGCGGGCAGGCCGATGATGTCTTCGATCTCATGCTTCACCCGCTGGGGGTCTGCGGCGGGCAGGTCGATCTTGTTGAGCACCGGGCGGATCTCCAGGTCGTGGTCCAGGGCCAGGTAGGTGTTGGCCAGCGTCTGGGCCTCCACGCCTTGAGCGGCGTCCACCACCAGCACCGCCCCTTCGCAGGCGGCGAGGGAACGGCTCACCTCATAGTTGAAGTCCACATGTCCCGGGGTATCGATGAGGTTGAGGCAATAGGTCTCCCCATCCAGGGCCCGGTAGTCCATACGGACGGCCCGCGCCTTGATGGTGATGCCCCGCTCCCGCTCCAGATCCATGTTGTCCAGGAGCTGGGACTCCATCTGCCGCTGCTCCACCGCGCCGCAGATCTCGATCATCCGGTCGGACAGCGTGGATTTCCCGTGGTCGATGTGGGCGATGATGGAAAAATTCCTGATCTTCGATCGATTCGTCATAAAGCCCTCCATACTCAGTTGAAGATGGCGTCATAGTCATAACTGTGTACGAACCTGCGCAGCTCGTCCACACTGATGCGATAGCGGTCCTCCGACAGCCTCCAGTAGTCCCCCATCATGGTCCAGGCCACCCAGCGGTTCACTGTGCCGGAGCAATGCACATGGTCGGTATAATTGTCCAGGTCGGTGATGGTATCGTACAGCGCCAGGAAGATGTACACCGACGCGTTCTCATAGCCCACCAGCCGGCCGGCGGCATGTTCCACCGCGTTCAAGATCGCGTCCGCCGTACCCTCTCGGGTCATCTTGTCCCAGTACAACACGCTGTACGGCGGGAACCAGATGTGGAAGCGGATCCCCGGATGGCGCTCGATCCAGCCACAGATCACGTCCAGGTTCTCCTCCGCCGCCGCAAGGTACGCATCCTCCGGCAGCGCCGTGCCGCTGGGCTCGGGCCTGGTATAGCCCTCCAGCACCGTTTCCTTGGAAAAGACGCACGTCCCATCCCAGACGTAGGCGTCGTCCAATCCGGTGGCCCAGCCCCACTGCCGTTCCCGCAGCGTCTTGACCGCCAGCGCCAGCGCGTCGGCGCTGAGGTAGAGCTCCACGTCGTCCAGCGGGTCATCGTTGTATAGGTAAGCGGGCAGCTCCACCCGCCGTTCGCTGTCCGGGCGGACGAGGATGTTGGGGTCCAAGCAAAAGAACACCGTGTCCACCTCCGGGTGGGTGCGCAGGGCCAGGTCCAGCGCAGTGTCGAACTCCGCGATCCATCCGTCCGGGAAGGTGATCTTCAGCGTCTCCTGCCCCAGCCCCTCGGTGAACCAGGACGCGCGGTAGTTCGCTACCAGGGACGTGCCCATGACCAGGGCGGAGTAATCCTGGTTGCGGATGAGGCCGGCCATCTCATACCGTTCGTTCATGAACAGCGCGGTCTCCCCCTCCTCCAGCTTCCCCACGGTGAGCAGGGGATCCGTCCAGACCACGAACCCGGCCGCGGCGGCCAGCAGCAGCAGCGTCAGCGCCAGCGCCGCGGCGAAGAATCGTTTCGGGCCCAACCCGCACACCTCCTCAGAAGTCAGCGTAGATGAAGGAGTCCACCCCAGAAAAGAACAGGATGGAGACCGCCAGGCACAGCGCGGCCAGCACAGCTTTCCCCGCAGTGGGGCGGAAGCGGTCCAGCCGGGCGGCGGGGTCGGAGCAGGCCAGCAGGGCCAGCCCCCCCGGGATGGCCAGCAGCGGCACCCAGTAGACGAGCTGCGCCCCTTCCAGGCACAGGCTGTACTGGAGGAACGACAGCGCGCTGGACGCCGCCTCCAGCGGCAGGGCAGCGGCGAACGCCTGGCTGGGCAGGCCCCACCCAGGCTGGAACAGCCCGCCCAGCAGGGCCAGCGCCTGGCCGAGACCGTCCGCCCGGAAGAACACCCAGGCCACGTTCACGAACAGGAAGGTGAGCGTCCAAGCCAGGGGCTTGGGCAGAGCCGCCCGCCCCTTCCACAGCCGCTCCACCACCTGGGCCGCCCCGTGGAGGGCCCCCCAGAGGATGAACCCCCAGCCCGCCCCATGCCACAGCCCGGACAGCAGGAACACGATCATGACGTTCCGGCAGGTGACGGCCAGCCCCCGGCGGCTCCCCCCCAGAGGGATATACACGCACCGGCGGAAGAACCGGGACAGGGTGATATGCCACCGCCCCCAGAAATCCCGCACGGACAGGGCCTGATAGGGGCCGTCGAAGTTCACCGGCAGCTCCACGCCCATCATCCGGGCCATGCCGGAGGCCATGTCGCAGTAGCCGGAAAAATCGAAATAGATCTGCAGGGTATAGCACAACATAGTGAGCGCAGCATCCATGGGGGGCAGGTCCCCCGCGTTGGCGAAGCCGTAGTCGGCCCCGTTGGCGAACACGCTGGCCACCAGCACCTTTTTGGCCATCCCCAGGGCGAAGCAGTACAGCCCCGCCGCCAGATCGTCCCAGGAGAACGGGGCCGGCCTGCGGAGCTGGGGCGCCAGCTCCGTCACCCGCGTGATGGGCCCGCAGGTGGCAGTGGCGAAAAAGGTGAGGCAGCAGGCGTGATCCAGCGGCGAGACGTCCTGGACCGCCTCCCCGTCATAGCAGTCCCGCAGCCACAAGATCTGCTGGAACGTGACGAAGGAGAGCCCCAGCGGCGCCAACCAGGCGGGCGGCGCGAACACGCCCTCCAGCGGCGTCAGGGACAGCGCGAAGCCGGTATATTTGAAGAAGGCCAGCACCGCCAGCAGCACGGCCGAGCCCGTCCACAGCAGGGCCTTCCCCCGCTCGGGGGCCCGGGCGATGCGCCGGCCCAACAGATAGCTGAACGTCCCCTCCGCCCCCAGCACCAGCAGGGACGCAGGAGAGCCCCAGCCGCAGAACACCGCCCCGGCGCACAGCAGGGACACCTGGGCCGTCCGCCCCCCCCAGCGCCCGCCCAGCGCCCGCCACAGCACCAGCACCACGGGCAGATAGGCCAGCACGAAAAGATGGCTTTGTACGTTCATCGCGTTCCCTCGGTTCCCGGCGTCCGGCCGCTCAGCGGGTGTTCTCCAGATGGCTGGCCATCTCGCCGTTGAGCCGCTCGCCGCAGGTGTGTACGATCTGGAGCAGGGACTGATAGGTCCCCGGATAGGCCGACTTCATCGAATCGTGGTCCAGGGGCGGGAACTTGGCCTCCTTGCCCGGGTTGGACAACGCCTCCACATATTCCGCCTCGCTCATGAGCATGTCCGCCCTGGGCAGCCCCGCCAGGAACCACGCCTTTGGCACGTTGAAAAAGTCGTCGTTCTCGTTCCCGCTGGCCCGGTGGAGGTGGCGGAACAGGATATATACCGTACTGGACAGGCAATTGGCCGCCGCGCGTATGGCTTTCTTGTTGCCCAGGCGGCTGAGCAGGTCGAACAGCAGCCCCACGGAGTTCACCACCAGCTTCTTGGACAGCGTGGCCAGCACTGAGCCGCGCAGCACGTTGTCCCGCTCGTTGGACACGTCGTACAGCGTGTCCGCGTCCAGGATGGTGGTGCCGTCCCGGCTGAGGGTGCGCCCCAGCAGGAAATCGGCGGACACGTTGTAAAAATCACAGGCTTTGACCACGAACATCAGGCCCGGCTCACGCGCTCCGTTCTCGTAATGGGAGAGCAATGCCTGGGATATGCCCAGCGTCTTTGCGGCCTGCCGCTGAGAGATGCCCTTCTCCTGCCGCAGCAGGGAGAGGGTTCGTGCGAAATCGGGATTGGTCATCCTGATCTCCCCCTTTCCTTATGTCGCCTTGCGGGAGCGGGCCGGCACAGGCCCGTCTCGATCAAACACAGCACGTATAGTATAGCTGGTGCAATACGTTTTGTAAAGAGCTTATGCCCAGGAAAGCAGCAGAAGATACCCGTCTTTTTTTGCTATTTTGCCCATATGCCCCTTGAAAACAGAGGCGGATGGTGTTAAATTAGATGATAGCATCTCAAAAAAGCACAGGGTGGGGCCAGGAGCCGCGCTCCCGCCGCCCGCCCAGATGGAGGTAATCGACTTATGTTCAGACTGCTCATCCAAAAGCTGAAGAAGAACCCCAAGAAGATCGTGTTCACCGAGGGCGAGGATCCGCGCATCCTGGAGGCGTCTGCCCGCCTGCTGTCCGGCACCTTCCTCACCCCCATCCTCATCGGCGACCCGGAGAAGATCCACCGTGTGGCGGAGGAGGAGTGCCTCAACATCAAGGACGTGACCATCCTCCAGCCCCACGCCTACGACAAGATGGACGCCATGGTGGACAAGATGGTAGAGCTGCGCCGGGGCAAGATGACCGCCGAGCAGTGCCGGAAAGCCCTCCAGCAAGGCAACTACTTCGGCACCATGCTGGTGGCCATGAAGGAGGCGGACTGCCTGCTGGGCGGCGCTACCTACTCCACCGCCGACACCGTGCGCCCCGCTCTCCAGCTCATCAAGACCCGCCCGGGCAACAAGATCGTGTCCTCCTGCTTCATCCTGGTGCGCCCCTTCGCCACCGGCGGCAACCAGGTGCTGGCCATGGGCGACTGCGCCATCAACATCGACCCCACCGAGGACGATCTGGTGGAGATCACCCAGGAGGTCGTGGCCTGCGCCCGCCGCTTCGGCGTGGACCCCAAGGTGGCCATGCTCAGCTACTCCACCATGGGCTCCGGCGCTGGCCCCACCGTGGACAAGATGCGCAACGCCTGCAAGAAGCTCCAGTCCCTGGACCTGGACTTCCCCGTGGACGGCGAGTTCCAGTTCGACGCGGCCGTGTCCCCCACCGTGGGCCGCCTGAAGGCCCCCAAGTCCAACGTAGCGGGCCGGGCCAACACCTTCATCTTCCCGGACATCTCCGCAGGCAACATCGGCTACAAGATCGCCCAGCGCATGGGCAACTTCGACGCCTATGGCCCCATCCTCCTCGGCCTGAACGCCCCCATCAACGACCTGTCCCGGGGCTGCAACGCCATGGAGGTCTATTCCATGGCCATCATCACCGCCGCGCTGGCCGACTGATCCGGAACGCGCTCCCTGAGAAAGATCCCTCTGCCGCCGGCAGGGGGATCTTTCATCTCCATCGCTCCGACACGGTGCGGAAGATGTCCATCAGGGCATCCAGGTCCCTCCCGTCCGGATCTTTGGTCGGGTCGTACTCCACGCACTCGAAGGAACAGGTCCGCCCCGTGTCCAGCACGGCGCCCAGGATGCGCTCCACCTGGGCCGTGCTCAGCCCTCCGGGGATATTGTATCCGGTGGCCAGGAAGGCCGAAGGGTCCAGCACATCCACGTCGAAGCTGATATGCACCCGTTTGCCCTCCAGGGCGGGCAGGACCTGGGCCAGCACCGCCTCCACCCCCCGCTCCAACACGTCCTGGGCGGTGTACAGGTGGGCCCCCACCTGCCGGACGATGCCGTATTCCGGCGGATCGATGCTCCTGGCCCCGATGATGTGCAGGTCCTCCCCCAGCAGGTCCACCCGGTTCGTACCGACGTCCAACTCCTCGCAGCACAGCCCGCAGGCGGCGGCCAAATCCATCCCGTGGATGTAGCCGCTCCGGGAGGTGCGGTCGGTGTTGATGTCGGTGTGGGCGTCCACATACACCACCGCCAACTCCCCCGCCCCATAGTGCTCGCCCAGTGCCGCCAGCGACCCCATGGCACAGGAGTGGTCGCCCCCCACGATCACCGGGCGCTCCCCCCGCTCCAGCGCGGTCAGGACGTTGGCCCGCAGCCGGCGGCACACCTCCATCACCGTGTCCAAGTGGCGCAGCCCCTCCGGCCAGGTGGCGCATGGGACCAGCTTCTCCATGGGCATGAGGCTGGCCCCGCCGAACAGGGCGGGCAGCCCGGCCCCTGTCAGGGCGTCATAGGCCCCCTCGCTCCCCCGGGTGGGGGAGCCGCAGGACACCGCCGCCTCTATCAACGCGAACCGACGCTCCATGGCGTCCCCTCCTTCCCACGAAAAAACCGCCTGCCTCCTGGCAGACGGTTTTTATCAGCGGTCCCTTACGCCAGCTTGTTCAGCTTCAAGGTCATGGCGCTCTTCTTGTTGGCAGCGTTGTTGCTGTGCAGCAGACCCTTGGCAGCGGCCTTGTCCACAGCCTTGACGGCCACCTTATATGCGGCATCGGCCTCGCTGCGGTTGCCGCCGGCCACCGCGGCCTCAAACTTCTTCAGGTCGGTCTTGAGTGCGGACTTCTGCGCCTTGTTCTGCGCCGCCTTGGTGGTATTGACCAAGACGCGCTTCTTGGCAGACTTGATATTGGGCAAACCAAACACCTCCTCCGATATTTTTGTTCGATCTATTTCGGTCTTCCGTCGCAGGTATGTATTTTACCATCAAAGCGGGAAAAATGCAACACCTTTTTTGATTTTTTTGCATAGAAACTTTCTTCCGGCAAAAAATAGGGGCATCCGGCCCGAATGGCCGCAATATCTGGTACGACAGGAGTGATCTGAATGGCCCAGCGCCGCACCGATCTGGCCGTGGAGGCCCACCAGCTCTGGAAGGAGGGCACAGGGGACGCATCCGCCCTTCCCGGCGTGCGCGCCGAGGAGGATCGGCGGGAGGGCTTCCCCGTGACCACGGTGACCATCTCCAGCGCCGAGGGCGCGAGGGCCTTGGGCAAGCCCCAGGGGGTATATATCACCCTGGAGCTGGACGGCCTGCTCCGCCGGGAGGAAGGGGCCTTCCAGCGGGCTGCTCAGGCCGTGGCGGGCTGTCTGCGCCCCCTGCTGCCCCAGGACGGCCCCGCCCTCGTCGTCGGCCTGGGCAACCGGGGCGTGACCCCCGACCTCATCGGCCCGCTGGCAGTGGACCATCTGCTGGTCACCCGCCACCTCGTGGAGCAGGTGCCGGAGCACTTCGGCTCGCTGCGCCCGGTGGCCGCAGCGGCGCCCGGGGTGTTGGCCTCGACCGGCATGGAGAGCAGCCTGGTGGCCAAGGCCCTGGCGGACCGGCTCGCCCCGTCCTGCGTCATCGCCATAGACGCCTTGGCCTCCCGCTCCCTGGACCGGCTGTGCCGCACGGTGCAGCTATCCGACGCGGGGGTGGTCCCCGGCTCGGGCGTGGGCAACCACCGCTCTGCCCTGGACCGGGAGAGCCTGGGCGTGCCGGTGTATACCGTGGGCGTGCCCACGGTGGTGGACGGGGCCACCCTGGCCCTGGACCTGCTGGAGCGGGCGGGGCATACCGGGCCGGACCGCAGGGACCTCCCCGGCGGCGAGGACTTCTTCGTCACCCCCCGGGAGGTGGACAGCCGGGTGGCCGATCTGGGGAAGGTGCTGGGCTACGCCGTGAGCCTGGCCCTCAACCCCTCCTTGTCCATGAACGACCTGACCATGCTGCTGGAATAACTCCATCCGCCGGCATTCGACCGTATTTCTTATTGTCTCCCTCCCCTTTTTCTGGTATACTCGTGCCAACGATGAACAAGAGGAGACGAACGCGATGAAACAAAAGCTGGACGTGCTGCTCCGCCACCCGCCCATCCGCTTCGTGGCCGACGTGGTGGACGTATATTTTTCCAAATGCGTCAGCCGGGCCGCTGCGGAGCTGGCCTATTTCCTCATCCTCACCTTTTTCCCCATCATGATCTGCATCTCCGCCTTCGTCAACGAGCTGGACCTGGACCTGTCCGCCCTGGTGGAGCAGGCCGATCCCTTCCTCCCGGAAGGAGTGATGATCCTCTTCCAGGACTATCTCATCTATATCGACACCAACCAGTCCTCCGCCATGCTGTTCAGCGGCGCGCTCCTCACCGTGCTGTTCGCCTCGGCCGCCGTGCGGGGCCTGATGAACATCATGCACGAGCTGTACGGCCGGGCGACCTTCCGGGGCATCTCCCAGCTCGTGGCCAGCATCCTGTTCTCCGTGCTGCTGGTGGCCACCATCTACCTGTCCATGGCGGTGGTGGTGACGGGCAACTGGTTCTTCCACCTGCTGGGCCAGCTCCTGAAGCTGGACGGCCTGGTGGAACGCTTCGGCACCTGGCAATGGGTGAAATACCTGCTGCTGCTGGGCATCGTGTTCCTGTTCATCCTGCTACTCTATCGCTTCGCCGCTCCCCTGGACAAGCCCAGGCCCTCGGTGGTGCCCGGGGCCTGGGCGGCCTCGATGGCGCTGGCCGTGGCCTCCATGATCTTCTCCCTGCTCATGGGGGGATCCACCCGGTATTCCCTGATCTACGGCTCCCTGGCCTCCGTCATCATCCTGCTGGTGTGGCTGTACTTATGTGGGACCATCCTCATCCTGGGCAACGTGGTGAACTACGTCCTGTTCGTCCACCGCCGGGAGCGTTCCGGCGCATAAAAACCCGCCGCACATGCCAAACTATCCCTCAGCAGGCCGGAAGGCCCATCTTCGAGGGAGGCGGACGCCATGTGGCAGATCGGCGTATGGGAGCGGGACGAGGGGCTCGCGGAACGTGTGACCCGTTTGACCCAGGGGGCGCAGGCCCTGGTGCGGGCCTGCCGCCACCCCGCGCTGCTGGCAGGGCAGGCATTGGACCTGCTGGTGGTGTCCCCCGGCGCCACCGGCTGGGCCGGGGCGGGGGCGCTGAATTGCCGCACCGCCCTGCTCCCCGGCGGCTTGTCCGCCCTCACGCGATGCCTCCCCGCGGGCACCATGCTCAGCTACGGCTCCTCCAGCCGGAACACCCTCACCCTGTCCAGCCTGGACGATCTGCGGGCCTCGGTGGCGGTGCAGCGCGAGTTCGTCTCCCTGGACGGCCGGGCGGTAGACCGCCAGGAGCTCATCCTCCCTTACGACGGCCGCTCCCCGGAGCTGCTGCTGGCGGAGGCCGGAGCGGCGCTGTTGCTGGGCCGCCTTCCGGCAGAGGCGTGAAGAGACAGCCGCCCGGGGACGGGCGGCTGTCTCTTCGTGCAGACCCTTCCCAAGGGTCGTCATTTCCCTCTTTACGTCCGCGAAACGATGTGATATAATTTCCCGTATCAGATTGGAGGGACCTTCATGGAGGAGCTGGCTGAACTCAAACGGCTGCTGACCGAGCAGCGCCCCGACCGGTGGGACGAGCTGCCCGATATCCCGCTGTATATGGACCAGGTGGTGTCATACCTGTCCCGGCAGATGATCCCCACCGGCGACGGCGATACGCTCACCTCCGCCATGATCAACAACTACATCAAAGACGGCCTGGTGGAACGGGCCAACGGCAAGAAGTACGACCAGGAGCATCTGGCATATCTCACCGCCATCAGCGCGCTCAAACAGGTGATGAGCGTGCGGGAGATGAAGGTGATCACCACCGTGGGCCGGGAGATGCGCTCCCCCGACCGGCAATATGAGTATTTCTGCGAGTATCTGGACCAGGCCATGGCGGACACGGCGGACCGCTTGGACGAGGGCACCACCGACCGCGACCTGCCCAAGCTGGTGCTGGACCTGGCCATGCGCAGCTATGCCAACGGTCTGGCCTGCCACCGGGCGCTGGCCATCCTCGCGCAGCGCACCGGGCACGAGGACCTGCTGAAAAAAAAGAAGTGAGCCCCGGGCCGGAACGCCGGACCGGAACACGATATTTTACGATCTGGAGGAATTGACCATGAGCGATTACATCATCATCACCGATTCGTCTTGCGACATGGCCGCCGAGATGGCGGAAGAGCTGGAACTGCATGTGCTGCCCCTCTCCTTCATCATGGACGGCAAGACCTATCGGAACTACCTGGACGGTCGAGACATGTCCTCTAAGGAATTTTACGATAAAGAGCGCGAGGGCTTCATGGCCACCACCAACGCCGTCAATGTGGAGGACGCCTCCCAGGCCATCGAGGACGTGCTGAAGCAGGGCAAGGACGTGCTGGTGCTGGCCTTCTCCTCCGGCCTGTCCAGCACCTGCAGCGCGTTCCAGATCGCCGCACAGGAGCTTGCCGAGCATTACCCGGAGCGCAAGATCTGCGTCGTGGACACTCTGTGCGCCTCTTTGGGCCAGGGGATGTTCGTATATCAGGCCGCCAAGCTGCGCCAGCAGGGCAAGACCCTGGAGGAGGTCCGGGACTGGGCCGAAGCCAACAAGCTGCACCAGTGCCATTGGTTCACCGTGGACGACCTGTTCTTCCTGAAGAAAGGCGGACGGGTGTCCGCCGCCACCGCCGTGGTGGGCACCATGCTCCAGATCAAGCCCGTCCTCCACGTGGACGACGAGGGCCACCTCATCAACGTGGCCAAGGCCCGGGGCCGCAAGGCGTCCCTCACCGCCCTGGTAGACAAGGTGGGGGAGCTGGCGGAGGATCCCGCCTCCCAGACCATGTTCATCAGCAACAGCGACTGCCTGGAGGACGCTCAGTTCGTGGCCGACGAGATCAAGAAACGCTATGGCACGAAGGAGATCGTCATCAACTCCATCGGCCCCGTCATCGGCGCCCACACCGGCCCGGGGTGCGTGGCCCTGTTCTTCACCGGGAAACACAGATAGGTCCCGATCCGGCTCACCAAGACCAGCCTCTTCCCCGCGGGGAAGGGGCTGGTCTCATTTTCCACAGGAAATTTTCCCGCTCCCCTTGACAAACGGATGTCTCCCGTGTATATTGTGTATATCGTATATATACAATATTTCACGAGGTGCACCATGGACATCATCATCAGCAATTCCTCCGGCGTCCCGATCTATGAGCAGATCGTCCGGCAGCTCAAGGGCCTGATCCTGTCGGGCGATCTGCCGGAGGGGACGGCCCTGCCCTCCATTCGGCTGCTGGCCCGGGACCTGCGTATCTCTGTCATCACCACCAAGCGGGCCTATGAGGAGCTGGAACGGGAAGGCTTCCTCACCTCGGTCCCCGGCAAGGGCTGCTTCGTGGCTGCCCAGGACCGGGAGACCCGGCGGGAGGCCGTGCTGTGCCAGATCGAAGGGCATCTGTCCCAGGCGGTGGATGCCGCCCGGGCCGGGGCGGTCGGTCTGGAGGAAGTCACCGAAATGCTCAACACACTGTATAAGGAAGAGTAACTATGACGAATTGTATCGAACTCAAGGGGCTGGTGAAGGAGTATAAGACCTTCACCCTGGGCCCGATCGACCTCAAGGTCCCAGGCGGATCCATCCTGGGCCTCATCGGGGAGAACGGAGCGGGCAAGACCACCCTCATCAAGTCCATGCTGGGCATCGTGCGGCCCACTGCCGGCAGCGTCGCCCTGTTGGGCACGCAGCCCGACCAGGCCAAGGAGGACATCGGCATCGTGCTGGACGACTGCTTCTTCTCCGAACACCTGCGCATCAAGGACGTGGACAGCGTGCTCAGCCGGGTGTTCCGGTCCTGGGACAAGGCCCTGTTCCGGGACTACCTGGACAAGTTCGGCCTGGCGGGGACGAAGGACATCAAGGAGCTGTCCCGGGGGATGCGTATGAAGCTGTCCCTGGCGGCGGCGCTGGCCCACAGGCCCCGCCTGCTGCTGCTGGACGAGGCCACGGCGGGGCTGGACCCGGTGGTCCGGGAGGAGATCCTGGACGAGTTCCTGGCCTTCGTCTCCGACGAGGAGCACGGCATCCTCATCTCCAGCCACATCACCTCCGATCTGGAGAAGGCCGCGGACTACATCGCCTATCTCCACCAGGGGAAGTTGCTGCTGTGTGACGAGAAGGACCGGCTGCTGGAGCGATACGGACGGCTGGTGTGCGCCAAGGCGGATCTGGAGCAGGTGGATCGCAGCTACCTCGTCAGCGCCCGCAAGACCCAGTTCTCCACCGAAGCGCTGGTGAGGGACCGGGCCGCGTTCAGCCGGAGATATCCCCGGCTGACAGTGGAGCCGGTGACGCTGGACGAGATGATGGTACTCGTAGTAAAGGGGGAGAGCGTATGACCGGATTGATCCTGAAGGATCTGCTCATCTTGCGCAAGAGCCTGCGCAGCTACCTGATGGTCGTGGGCATCTATATGGCGCTGGCCTTTGCGGGGGTGTGGCAGGCGGACTTCGTGGGCAGCTTCGTGGCCGTCATGGTCGCCATCCTGCCCATGAACGTGTTCGCCTACGACAAGCAGTCCAAGTGGGACGTATATGGTCTGTCCCTGCCGGTGGGCCGCACCAGGACCGTGGCCGCACGGTATCTGACGGCTCTGCTGCTGTGCCTCGTCAGCCTGGCGCTGGTGGCGGTGCTCGGGTCCGTGATGAACGTCTTGGGCCTCATCGAGGACCCCCTTTCATACATGGCCTCCTGTGCGGCGTGCGGGCTGCTGGCCATGCTGATGAACGCCATCCTGCTGCCCTTCCTGTACAAGTTCGGAGCGGAGCGGGCACGGCTCATGTTCTACGCCGTCATGGGCGCGATCTTTCTGCTGGGGGTGGTGGTCATGATCCCCATGGGCGGTCTGGAGCAGCTCAAGGCCCTGGAGGCGCCCACCATGTCCCAGGCCATCCCCATCGGGGCTGCGGCGGTGGTCCTGCTGGTGCTGTTTTTCCTGGTTTCTTTCCTGCTGTCCCTGCACTTTTACAGCAAACAGGACGTCTGAGCGGCGGGGCCAGTCACAGCGGCCCTCCGCCGGCCCCCTGTCAAGCAAAGTCCGGCCCTCCCGCATCGCAGGAGGGCCGGACTTTTTTCATGCTATCCTGTCAAAGCTGTCTGCGGCGGGCGTCGGATTCCCGCAGGAACGCCTTCGCGTAGTCCACGTCGGAGGGCGTGTCGATATATTCGAGCCCCCGCTTCTGCCGGGTCTCCGCTCCCTTTCCGGTGATGAGGATGACCGAGGGCACATCACAGCTCAGCACCGCCTGACGGATGGCCTCCCCCCGGTTGGGCTGGATCTCACAGGCGCAGCCCTGGGCCTCCACATGGCCCGCGATCTCCTTGCAGATGGCCACAGTGTCCTCTTCGCCGGAGTCCTCCTCGGTGAGCACCACCAGGTCGGCGTTCTGCCCGGACACCTCCCCCAGATCCCGGCGGCGGTCGAACGCCTTCTTGCCCGGGCAGCCGAACACCGCCACGATCCTCCGCCCGGGGTACTCCTCCTTCGCGGAGCGGAACAGGGTCTCGAAGCTCATGCGGTTGTGGGCATAGTCCACGATAGCGGTGAGGTCCCCCTGGGTATTGGAATACACCTCCATCCGGCCGGGCACGCGGGCCTTAGCCAGCCCCGCCTGGACGGCCTGCTGCGGGATGCCCAGCCCCAGGCATACGGCGATGGCGGCCAGCGCGTTCTCCACATTGAACAGCCCCGGCATGGTGAGGCGGTATCCGCCGCTCAGCTCCCCCGCCTCCACCTGGAACAGGATGTCGTCCCCCCATTTGCGCACATCGTGGCCATACACGTCGGCGGTGGGGTCCCGCCGGGAAAAGCCGATCACCCGCTCGCAGGCGTTTTGGGCAGCGCGCAGCGCCTCTTCCCCGCAGTCACAGTCCAGGTTGACGCAGGACAGCTCCGCCTGGGCGAATATCTTCAGCTTGGAGCGGAGGTAATCGTCCAGATCCGGGTGCTCGATGGGGGAGATGTGATCGGTGCCGATGTTCAGGAAAACGGCGGCGGCGAACCGGACGCCCAGGGTGCGGTGATATTTCAGGGCCTGGCTGGACGCCTCCATCACCACATATCCCATCCCAGAAGCCGCGGCGTTGGCCAGATGCTTTTGCAGCTCCAGCGGCTCCGGCGTCGTGAGATGGGACTCGAAGCGTTCCACCCCGTCCCAGGTGTCGATGGACGAGATGACCCCGCAGCTCTTGCCCTGGGGGGCGAGCAGCTCGTCCAGGATATGCTTCAGGTAATACGTGGTGGACGACTTGCCCTTGGTGCCGGTGATGCCTATGACGTCCAGCTTCTGGGACGGATGATCATAGTATCCCACCGCCAGC
This sequence comes from uncultured bacterium, assembly GCA_947643715.1. GTDB lineage: Bacteria > Bacillota > Clostridia > Oscillospirales > Oscillospiraceae > Enterenecus. Next base: position 36,375 of record CANRXB010000009.1, on the reverse strand, counting down.
GGGGCGATCACCTGCCTCATGTCCTTCACCTGGATGCAGGGCAGCTCCACGTCGGGATAGCTCGTCTGACTGACATAGGCGAACGCGCCCCGGCGGGCGGCGTCGGCCAGGTACTCCGGCTTGAAATGCGCCCCTTTGCACAGGAACAGCGTGCCGGGGACCACCTCCTGGGAGTCGTAGGACACCATCTCTACGCTGCGCTCCAGGTCCAGCCCCTGGGGCAAGGGCGCGGCCAACTGGTGCAGGTCCTCCAGCAGTTGACAGTACCTGCGCAGAGGGGAACGGGCGGGCTCCATCATAATGGCCTCCAATCGATCGTGACCTCGAAGGGTCTGCTGTCCGTCGGGGGCACGGGCCCCCATCTTGCACTTGCATGTCCGTCTCAAATGGTGCGCAGGGGATATCCGCACGCCTCCACGGCACGCTCCGCCATCACCATCATGGCGTCCAGATAGAACGAGGGGAGCGGGTGATAGGTGGCGAACACGGACAGTTCCGTGCAGGCCAGGATGGCGCAGTCGCACCCCGCCTTCCGGATGGCCCTGTCGATCTGGGCGAACTTGTCCCGGCTGCCCTTCTCTCCCTGCTTGATCTCATCGTAGATGATGGACATCACCAGCTTCTGGGCCTCCGGGCCTGGGGCGACGGCCTCCAGCCCCTGGGCGGCGCACTCCTTCTGGTACAGGCCCGTTCGGATGGTACCGTCGGTGCCCAGGATACCGGGCCGCCTCTTCCCCTGGGCGGCCAGGGCGGCGGCGGTCTCCCGGATCATGTGGACGATGGGCACCCCGACCTCCTTCTGGAGCTCGTCCACGAAATAGTGGGAGGTGTTGCAGGGGATGGCCAGCACCGTGCAGCCGCAGCGCTCCAGCATCCTCGCGTCTGCCAGCAGCCGCCGGTACAGTCCTTCCGTGTCTCCGGACAGGATGGCGGCGGTGCGGTCTGGGATGCCGGTGTCGGACAGGATCAGGGCCGGGAGGTGGTCCTGATCCCGGGCGGCGTCGGTGCGGTCCAGCACGAACTGGTAGAACACCTGGGTGGCCTGGGGGCCCATGCCGCCCAGGACGCCTAATCTGCTCTCCTGTCTCATTCGCAATCACCCGGTTTCTTGCAATATTTGCGGAAGCGCACATAGTTCCCGATGTGGTTCTTCCAGATGCGCCAGATGCGCTTGAAGGTGTAGTCCGGGCGGTATTCCATGGAGTGGTGGTCGGCCCCCGCTTTGAACAGCGCCTTCATCTCCCCATGATAGCGCTTGGGGATGAACTGATAGGCCAGGCCCCGGGGGATCATCCGCCAGATCGAGCGGTTGTTCGTGATGGTCAGGGGCATGTCCCGGCCCTCGATGAGATCGCCCACCAGATACCGGGCGATGTTGTGGCCGGATCCCGTGACATAGTAGTTGCTCCGGCCCTGGCGGGTGTTGATCTCGAACGCCTTGTACCTGCCGTCCCTCCGGTCGAACTTGATGTCGAAGTTGGAAAAGCCCACGTAGCCCAGATCCTCCAGCATCCCCCGCATCTTGTCGCAAAGGCTCCGGTCATGCTCGGTGATGATGACGGCATGGTTGCCGATGCCGTGGGGGGAGTGCTCCTCCAGCAGCACATGGCCCAGGCACATGAGCTTCACCTTCCCATGGGTGTCCGAATAGTTGGTGAGCACCCGCATATAGGTGTCGTCCCCGGGGATGAACTCCTGTAAGATCATCTTGCCCGGATAACCGGCGGCGTACACCTCGTCCAGCGCGGCCAGCAGCTCGTCCCAGCTCTGGCAGATATACACCTTCTTCAGCTCCCGGTGGCCCGTGGCCCAATAGGCCACGCCGTCGGCGGGCTTGGCCACATAGGGCGCGCCCCAGGGCAGCTCGAAGCCATGGCCCATGGAGCTGTCGTACACGAAGGTGGCCGGGTGGTCGATCCCGTACCGATCGCACAGGGCGTAGAACTGTTCCTTGTCCGTGAGCCGGTCCATCATCTCGCCGCTGATATAATTGCACTTCACATTGGCGGGGAACTGGTCCTTGAGGTGGGCGGCCAGCTTCACGTAGCTGTCCCCACAGCCGATGAGCAGCACCGTCTCGTCCGCGTGCTCCGCCGCAACGTCCTTCACGTTCTGGAGGAACACGGCCTCGTCCTCGTTCTCCAGGCAGGGGCGGTAGTCGATGATGGAGCTATAGGAGCATGGGAAGGAGACATATTTGCCAAAGGCGATGCTCTTCACCCCATAGGCCTCGTGGAAGGCCCGGGCGACGCTGTATACATTGATGTCCCCGCCGAACAGCAGGGGCCGAAAAGTGACGTCAGACACTGGATATCAGCCTCCTTTGTAAAACGATCCGGCCGCGGTCCGCGGCGGTCCAGCGCTATCCCCCCGCCCGGCGCACCAGGAACACCCCGGGGATCTGGGAGAGCTTGTTCACGACGCCGTTCAGTTCCTTCTGGTCCCGGACGGACAGCTCCAGGCCGACGATGGCATACCCGTCCGGCTGGCTGCGGGCGGACAGGTTGTTCACCTTGACCTTTTGGGCGGACAGGGCCATGGCCACGTCCAACGCCAGCCCGTCCCGGTCCTTGGCCGAGATCTCGACGGACGTGCGGTAGGCGGCGTCCGTCCCCTGCGCCCAGGCCACCGACACCCAGCGCCCCTCCTCTTCCGGCTTGCGGCGGGCGGGGTCGGCGTTTGGGCAGTCCTTCCGGTGGATGGACACGCCGTAGCCTTTGGTGATGAAACCCACCACTGGATCTCCGGGCACCGGGGTGCAGCACTTGGAGAACTTCACCATGCAGTTGTCCAGACCCGACACGATGATGCCGCTGTTGGAGCGGCGGGGGGCCAGGATGGAATCCTTGGCGGCGGAGGGATAGACGGTGTCCCCTGTAGCGCCGCCGGCCAGCGCCTCCTGCTCCGCCCGCTGACGCTCCAGCCGGCCCAGGCGGGTCATCTCCTCCTTGATGCGCCCGGCGGCCTTCTGGGCGGACATCCCGCCGTAGCCGATGGCGGCATACAGCTCGTCCAGGTGGTTGAACCGCACCCGCTTGAGCAGGGTGTCCAGCAGCTCCTGGTTGGCGGTGATGGCGGCCAGGGATAGCCCGATGTGCTTCAGCTCGGACTCGAACATGGCCCGGCCGGTGGCGATGTTCTCCTCCCTGCGCTCTTTCTTGAACCACTGCCGGATCTTGTTGCGGGCCTCGTTGGACTTGCAGATCTTCATCCAGTCCCGGCTGGGGCCTTTGGCGGACCTGGAGGTGATGATCTCCACGATATCGCCGTTCTTCAGCGGTGTCTCGAAGGTGACGATGCGCCCGTTCACCCGGGCCCCCGTCATGGAGTTGCCCACGGCGGAGTGGATGGAGTAGGCGAAATCGATGGGGGTGGCCTTGGCGGGCAGGCTCTTCACGTCCCCGTTGGGGGTGAACACGAACACCTCGTCGGAGAACATGTCCACCCGGAGCGTGCGCACGAACTCGTCCGGATCGGCATCCTGCTGGCTCTCCAGCAGCTTGCGCACCCATTCGAATTCCCGCTCACTGCCCAGCTTGCTGTTGGCCAGCCCCTGCTTGTATTTCCAGTGGGCAGCCACGCCGTATTCGGCGGTCTGGTGCATCTGCCAGGTACGGATCTGCACCTCGAACGGGATGCCCTCCCGGCCGACGACGGTGGTGTGCAGGGATTGGTAGCCGTTGGGCTTGGGCGTGCCGATATAGTCCTTGAACCGGCCCAGCACCGGCTTGAACATGTCGTGGACGCAGCCCAGCACGTTGTAGCAGGCGGGGATGTCCTCCACGATGACCCGGAAGGCGTACAGGTCGAAGATCTCGTTGAGCGTCTTGTTCTGGGCGTACATCTTCCGGTAAATGGAATAGATATGCTTCACCCGGCCGTATACGGTGCACTGCACGCCCTCCTCGGCCAGCCGTTCCCTGATGTGGGACTGCATGTTGGGCACGAAGCCCGCGTGGAGGGAGGTGATGTTCTCCAGCTCCTGCTCCACATCCTGGAAGCCCACCGGATCCAGATAGGCCAGGGCCAGGTCCTCCAGCTCCCACTTCAGCTTCTGCATCCCCAGGCGGTGGGCGATGGGAGCGTATACCTCCATCGTCTCCAGGGCCTTCTCCTTCTGCTTGACGTCGGACTGGTACTGGAGGGTGCGCATATTGTGGAGCCGGTCACACAGCTTGATCAGGATGACCCGCACGTCCTTGGCCATGGCCATGAACATCTTGCGCAGGTTCTCCATCTGCTCGTCCTCCCGGGAGGTATACTGCATCCGGGTGAGCTTCGTGACGCCTTCCACCAGATCGGCGACCTGGGCGCCGAAGAGGCGGGCGATCTCATCGTGGGTGGAGTCGGTGTCCTCGATGCAGTCGTGGAGCAAGGCCGCCACGATCGCATCCTGGTCCAGCTCCAGCTCGATGATGATCTCCGCCACCGCCAGGGGATGGATGATATAGGGCTCGCCGCTCTTGCGGAGCTGGGGCCCATGGTGGTCGTTGGCGTATTCAAAGGCGGACCGGATGCGCTGTACGTCCGCGCCTGGGTTCGCGGCCAGTATCTTCTGCTCCAATCCTTCATATCTTTCATGGGCCAGGTCCATCGCGGCCACCTCCTTGGGCATCATGCCCGGTCCGGACCCTGGGGCCCGGCTCCATCGATCTCTTCGTCCAAGATCACCCGCAGCCGGCGCATCATCGCGGCCTGCTCCAGATCCACCTTACGCTCCGGACGGCACAGCCGGAGCTGGTCCCGCTCCAGGCAGATCAGGCCCCGGTCCTCCATCACATGCAGGCATACCAGGGTGCGGCCATAGGTGCAGCGGCCGTCCGGCTGGCGGGCGGCCTGACGCAGCAGGGCAGGGCCCGCATCCATCCAGCCCCCCACGCAGTTGTGCTCCAAAAACCGCCACAGCCGGGCGAAGTCCTGGCGGCTGGGGAGCAGCAGGCCCGCCTCCCACCGGGAGAGCGCCTCTCCTTCCCGCAGACGCTGGAACAGCTCCTGTTCCAGCCGGGCCCGGGTGGGGGCGGGGCGCAGGTCGCAGAGCTGGAGCTGCACCGTGCGGTTCCCCCGGAACTCGTTGATCTGAGGGGTGAAGATCACGTCCAGCCGGTCTCCGGCGGACACGCCGCAGGCGGCGGTGTTGGCGGAGAAGAAGATGGCGTCCAGCACCACCCCGTCCCGCCTCAGCTTCATCTTCAGGTGCCGTCCGCCCCCCACGTCGCAGCAGGACAGCACCGCCGCTCCCCGCAGCAGGAACACCGGCTTGGGGTTCCCCGTGCCGAAGGGCTCCAGGACGGACAGGGAGCTCACCTGGGGGACACTGAGCAGGGCGCAATGCTCGATCTCTGCGTCCACATCGGCGGCGGCCTCCATGGGCTGTCCGCCGGCATGGGCGGACACCAGGCGGCAGATCTGCTCCCGGAAGGCGGGGATGTTCTCCTCCAGGATGGTGAAGCCCGCCGCCATCTCATGGCCTCCATAGCCCTCCAGCAAGGGGGCGCACCGCTCCAGAGCGGCGAACAGGTTGAACCCGCCGAACGACCGGCAGGAGCCCTTGCCTTGACCGTGCTCCAGGCAGATCATGAACGCGGGGCAGGCGTACTTCTCCGCCAGGCGGGAGGCCACGATGCCCACCACCCCCTGGTGCCACCCCTCCCCGGCCAGCACGATGGCGGGGCAGGCCAGCGCCGGATCCCGCTCCAGCGACTGGTCGCACTGCTGATATATGTCCAGCTCGATGGCCTGGCGCTCCCGGTTGAGCCGGCACAGGGCATGGGCCAGGGCCTCCCCCTGCTCCTCCTCCCGGGTGAGCAAGAGCTCCAGGGCCACCATGGCCTGCTCCATCCGCCCCGCGGCGTTGATCCGGGGGGCGAGGCCGTAGCCGATGGTGACGGCGGTGGGCATGGCGCCGGGCTCCAGCCCCGATCCCCGCAGGAGCGCGCTCAGGCCGGGGCGTTGGGTCCGCCCCAGCAGCTCCAGCCCCTGGCGGACCAGGGCCCGGTTCTCGTCGGTGAGGCGCATCACATCGGACACGGTCCCGATGGCGGCCAGCTCTCCGAACCGGCGGAACACCGCCTCCCGCTCCTGCGGGGGAGCCAGGGCCTGGGCCAGCTTCAGCGCCACCCCCACCCCGGCCAGCTCCGGGAAGGGGTACGGACAGTCGTTCCGCCGGGGGTCCACCACCGCCACGGCGGCGGGCAGCTCGTCCTTGCAGTGGTGGTGGTCGGTGACCACCACGTCGATCCCCAGCGAACGGGCGAACTCTACCTCCTTGGCCGCGGTGATGCCGCAGTCCACCGTGACGATCAGCGTCACGCCCTGTCCCGCCAGATGGGTCACGGCCCCGGGGTTGAGGCCATAGCCCTCCTCCGACCGATCCGGGATATAGCTGACCACCTGGCCCCCCTGCTGGGCCAGGGCCTCGGTGAGCAGGCAGGTGGCAGTGATGCCGTCCACGTCGTAGTCCCCATAGACGGCTATGGTCTCCCGCCCGTCCAACGCCTGGCGGATGCGCGCCACCGCCCGGTCCATGTCCCGGAGGAGGAAGGGGTCGTGGAAGCGTTCCGTGCCGCTGGAGAGGAAGCGCCTGGCCTCGTCCGGCGTGTCCAGCCCACGGGCACACAGCACCGTGGCGCAGAGGGTCGAGAGCCCGGCCTGTTCCAGCGCCCGGCGGGCGCTGGGCGCACCGGGATGGCGCACGTTCCACTGTTGATATCTCATGACACGCCCCTCCCGTCAAGATGCCTCTGGGATCGCCCAGGATATGTTCCTGATATAGCGATATATTATATCAAACTTTTCCCTCTTTTTCAACCTATAAAACACCATATCCTTTCCCAAGTGCCCATGCCCTTCCAAAAAGCTCTGGAATCGGACCGATCTTTGTGCTATGATGAGGGAAGGGCCGGCCCTCGCGACCGGCATCATACGATGGGAGATGATACGGAGATGGGACCACTGAAGATCGCTCTGCTGCAGATCGCGCCCTGCGGCACACTACAGGAGAACCTCGAGAAAGGGCTCCAGTACTGCCGCAGGGCGGGAGCGCTCGGCGCCGACATCGCGCTGTTCCCTGAGATGTGGAGCAACGGATACGCCATCTATGACCGGCCGGTGGAGGAGTGGACCGCCGAAGCGATCCGTGCCGACTGCGATCTCGTCGATGCCTTCGCGCAGCTTGCCCGGGAACTCGGCATGGCCATCGGCCTGACCTTGCTGGAGCAGCACGAGGACGGTCCTCGTGATTCGTTCCTCCTTTTCGATCGGCACGGGGAACGGCGATCCGTCTATGCCAAGGTCCATACCTGCGACTTCGACGTGGAGCGGCACCTGACGCCTGGGGACGACTTCTATGTCACCACGCTCGACACGGCCCACGGCGAGGTGGAGGTCGGCGCGATGATCTGTTTCGACCGGGAGTTCCCAGAGAGCGCACGGATCCTGATGCTCAAGGGCGCGGAACTCATCCTCGTGCCCAACGCCTGCCCGATGGAGATCAACCGGCTCTCACAGCTTCGCGCCAGGGCCTATGAGAACATGCTGGCCATCGCCACCTGCAACTATCCCGATACCGTCCCAGACTGCAACGGCGGATCCAGCGTTTTCGACGGCGTGGCCTACCTGCCGGACGTGGAAGGCTCCCGAGACACCTGTATCCTGCAAGCAGGCGGACATGAGGGGATCTACATCGCCGAGCTCGACCTGGAGCAGCTCCGCCGCTACCGGAAAAGCGAAGTGCATGGGAACGCCTACCGGTGGCCCTCCAAATACGCCCTCCTGCTCGACACGAAGATCCGCGATCCCTTCCTCCGGGCCGACCGCCGGGGATGACGCGTATCGCTCCCCATACGCGCCTCAGCAGGCCCTCAGCCGCGAAAAGACCTCCTCCGGTGTGACCGGAGGAGGTCTTTCTTGCTTTGATGCCTCTTTTATTCCGAACGCGGCTTCACCAGGAACAGGAAGCCCACCATCATCGCCACGCCGATGGGCAGGGCGATGAGCCCCGGCGCGCCGGCAAATGCCAGCAGCCCGGCGATGATATAGGTGATCCCCGAGATCACCGCGCAGGAGATGGCGTATGGGAGCTGGGTGGACACATGGTTCACGTGGTCGCACTGTGCTCCGGCGGACGCCATGATGGTGGTGTCGGAGATGGGAGAGCAATGGTCCCCGCACACCGCGCCGGCCATGCAGGCAGAGATGCAGATGATGGCCAGGGGGTCGTCCATGGTGAACACGCTCTGGACGATGGGGATGAGCACGCCGAACGTGCCCCAGCTCGTGCCGGTGGCGAAGGCCAGCAGACAGCCGATGACGAACACGATGACCGGCAGGAACATCTGGAGGCTGGCGGCGTTGTTCCACACGAAGTCCCGGACGAAGTATTTCGCGCCCAGGGAGTCGGTCATCCCCTTCAGGGACCAGGCGAAGGTGAGGATCATGATGGCGGGCACCATGGCCTTGAAGCCCTCAGGGATGCACTCCATCATTTCCCGGAAAGACATGGCCCGGCGGATCAGGTAATAGATCAGGGTGAACACCAGCCCAAAAGCGGAGCCCAGCATGAGGCCCACGGAGGCGTCGGAATCAGAGAACGCGGTGACGAAATCCGCGCCGGAGAAGAACCCGCCGGAATAGATCATGCCGATGACACAGCTCACCACCAGCACCACGATGGGCAGCACCAGATCCAGGACGGAGCCCTTGCTCTCCTCCACGTCGTCGTTGAGCATGGCGTAGGGGTCTTTGCCGGAAAACAGGTCGTTCTTCTCGATGGCGTTCTTCTCATACCCGGCCATGGGGCCGAAATCCACCTTCAGCAGCACCAGCCCCACCATCATGATGATGGTGAGCAGGGCGTAAAAGTTGTAGGGGATGGCCCGGATGAACAGGTTGAGGCCCTGGCCGTCCTCTGCGAAGGCTGCCACGGCGGCGGCCCAAGAGGAGATCGGGGCGATGATGCAGATGGGCGCGGCAGTGGCGTCGATCAGGTAGGCCAGCTTCGCCCGGGAGACCTTGTGCTTGTCGGTGATGGGCCGCATGACGCTGCCTACGGTGAGGCAGTTGAAATAGTCGTCGATGAAGATGAGGCAGCCCAGGACGATGGAGGCGAGCTGGGCCCCCACCCGGGACTTGATGTTCTTCTGGGCCCAGCGGCCGAACGCGGCGGAGCCGCCCGCCTTGTTCATCAGGCACACGATCGCTCCCAGGACGACCAGGAAGATGAGGATGCCCACATTGTATCCGTCGGACAGGGAGGCCACGATGCCGTCATTGAAGGCGTGGAGGATGGTCCCCTCGAAGGAGAAGTTGGAGTACAGCAGCCCGCCCACCAGGATACCGATGAACAGGGAGGAGTACACCTCCTTCGTAATGAGGGCCAACGCGATGGCGATGACCGGCGGCAGCAGGGACCACACGGTGTTATAGAACTTGCTGGGCGACGAGACATAGCCGGTGCCCTCGCAAGCCTCACAGGGGACGGCCTCGCCTGCGTCAGACAGGACGACGCCCAGCGCGCCGCAGTCGGAGCACTCGATCATCTTGGTGCCAGGGACCTGGGTAGGATCCTCGGACTGGGCGAAAGCGGTGGTCGTCAGGGCAAGGAGCAGCATCACGACCAGCGCGACCAGCCCCAGACGGGCTCTTTTCTTTCTCATATCTCTTTCCTCCTTGCAAGGAGATAACGCCTGACCACGAAAAACGGACGCTCCTGATGGGAGCGCCCGGCAAGGACGTGAACTTCCCGCCCGTGGTCCACAGGGGCGGAAGGTCGATAGCGCTCCACGATCCGTGACAGTCCGGGGGATGTTCTCCCACGGCCCAGGAGCTCGGACCCAGGCAGGCCCTTCCTCCTTCGGCGGACGTCCCTCTCCCACGGGACCGGCTGCCTGGCCTTCGTCCCGCGGTACGCATGGCGTCCGCACCTCTATCAAACGATATCCACTTGTTTCATTGCAGGGATATTATCACATCCCCGCGCCAAAGTCAAGGGGCGATCCAACCGGGAGCATAGGACCAGATCGGACTGGGGGAGCGTTCTGCCCTGGCACGATCTCAGAGCTCCCTACAAAAACAAGTTGCCGCAGGGAGCTCTATGTGCTATAATCAATTCAGCGAACTGGGATCAAGGAGTGATGAAATGGACAGACCTATCACAACATTGTTCATGCTGATGTCGGTGGACGGGAAGATAAGCACCGGCGCAACGGACGAGCTCGATGTGGACAAAGATCTTCCCAAGATCGCGGGCGTCAGCGAGGGCCTGCACCAATATTATGAAATAGAGCAGACAACAGACCTCTGGACGCTCAATTCCGGCCGAGTCCAAGCCAAGATCGGCGTCAATACGAAGGAGATGCCGAACAAGACACCCGTATCATTCGCAGTGATAGACAACGATCATTTGAATGAACATGGGATAAAGTATCTCTGCGCCCTATCGAAAAAGCTCGTGTTGATCACGACAAATGCAAAACACCCAGCGTTCAACGTGGAGGAAACCGATCTTCACATCATACTTCAAGAAGTATCGTCCCTGGAAGATGCACTCATAAAGCTCAGATCGGGATACGGTTGTGAGAGGATAACGATACAGACCGGCGGGACGCTGAACAGTTTGTTCCTTCGTAAAAAACTGCTCGATCATGTGGATATCGTCGTTGCTCCAGTCTTGATCGGCGGCAAAGATACCTCTACCTTGATCGACGGCAGATCCTTGCTCTCAGAAAGCGAATTGTCGAAATTAGGGGTCCTGAAGCTGCGAGAATGTGTGGTCCTGGAAAACTCGTACCTGCGATTGCGTTATGATGTGATCCACTGATGGATCCCAGTCCAGCGGGCAGTCACCGGCATGAGGCAACTGCCTGTTTTGGATCGCTTGACAGATCGTTTCGTCGGATGGCGGTGGGCAGCGCCGATCTGCAAGGAACGTCCGCCCCATATGCTCGAGGCGCCGGCCCACCGTGTGGGCTTTCAAAACATAGAGGCCCCTCCACCGTCAAGTGGAGGGGCCTCTTTGGGGATCACACCAGTTGGATGATGGCCTGCTCAGCGGCATCGCCGCGGCGGGGGCCCATCTTCAGCACACGAGTATAGCCGCCATTGCGCTCGGCATACTTGGGGCCCAGCTCATGGAACAGCTTCTTGGCCACGTCCTCTTTGGTGAGGTAGGCCAGCGCCTGACGGTACGCCGCCAGGTCGTTCTTCTTGGCCAGGGTGATCATCTTCTCGGCGATGGGGGCGACCTCCTTCGCGCGGGCGTAGGTGGTCTTGATCTGCCCGTTCTCCAGCAGATAGGTGGTCATGGCGCGCAGCATGGCGCGGCGCTGATCGCTGGGACGGCCCAGCTTGCGGTTCTTAGCCATTAGAAAACACTCCTTCGACCTCGCGTGGCGAAGTCTTTTCGATTCGTTCTGACGCCCGGTCTCTCGGGACATAGCATCTATGTGCGCAGGGAGGAACGTTACGTACCCCTGCGCCGCCCGCGCCGGGCACGCGCCCGGCGGTGTCCTCACGCTCGGCCTGCTCGCGGCGGCTGCGTGCTCGTTTACAGGTTCTCGTCATTGGCCAGGGACAGCCCCATCATGGCCAATTTGTTGATGACTTCTTCCAACGACTTGCGGCCCAGATTGCGCACCTTCATCATCTCGTCCTCGGTCTTGGAGATGAGGTCCTCCACCGTGTTGATGTTGGCCCGCTTCAGGCAGTTGAAGGACCGCACGGACAGGTCCAGCTCCTCGATGGTCAGCTCCAGCACCTTGTCCCGTTGGGCCTCCGCCTTCTCCACCACCGTGGCCTTGGAGCCCATGGTCTCGGACAAGTCGGTGAACAGGGTGAAGTGGTCCACCAGGATGCGGGCGCCCAGGGACACTGCGTCCCTGGCGGAGATGGTCCCGTTGGTCCATACCTCCAGAGTCAGCTTATCGTAATCGGTGGCGTCGCCCACGCGGGTGTTCTCCACAAAGTAGTTCACCTTGCGCACCGGCGTATACACAGAGTCCACCGGGATCAGGCCGATGACGGCCTGGGCGGGCTTGTTCCGGTCTGCGGTGACATACCCGCGGCCCTGCGCGAGGGTGAGCTCCATGTTCAGCGTGGCCTCGGGGCCCAAGGTGGCGATACGATGGTCCGGGTTGAGAATCTCCACGTCGCTGTCCGTCTTGATGTCGCCGGCGGTGACTACTCCCTCGCCTGCGGCCTCGATGTAGACCGTTTTGACCCCTTCGCTGTACAGCTTGGCGATGATGCCCTTGATGTTGAGCACGATCTCCGTCACGTCCTCCTTGATCCCGGGGATCACGGAGAACTCATGCTGCACCCCGGCGATCTTGATGCCGGTGACCGCCGTTCCGGGCAGAGAGGACAGCAGGATGCGGCGCAGGGAGTTGCCGATGGTGGTGCCGTAGCCCCGTTCCAGCGGCTCGACCACGTACTTGCCGTAGGCCTCGTCGCCAACGTTCTCGATACATTCGATGCGCGGCTTCTGGATTTCTACCATTCGTGTGTTACCCTCCTTTAACATTGGCGAGTGCTGCCGGACGCCCACTGCAGGACCGCCAGGAGGCGGGCCTGCTGCCCCGGGAAGGGGCGGAGCGCCCAGGTTGCCGGTGGAGCGGCATTACTTGGAGTACAACTCCACGATGAGGTTAACGGCCACGTCGAAGTCGATGTCGTCACGCTGGGGCATGGCGATCACCTTGCCCTCCAGCGGTGCGTTCTTATTTTTCTCTAACCACTTGGGAGCAGCCACGAAGCGGTCGTCCTCCACGATCTTCTTGAACTTAGCAGAGGAGCGGCTCTTGTCGGACACTGCCAACACATCGCCGGTCTTCACCAGGTAGGAGGGGATATCGACCCTCTTGCCGTTGACGGTGAAGTGGCCGTGGTTGACGAGCTGCCGGGCCTCCCGGCGGGTGCTGGCCAGCCCGAGGCGGAACACCACGTTGTCCAGGCGGCGCTCCAGCAGGGTCATCAGTTCGTCGCCGGTGTTGCCCTTCATGCGGGCGGCCTTCTCATAGTAGGCGCGGAACTGCTTCTCCAGCACGCCGTACACGAACTTGACCTTCTGCTTCTCGGTGAGCTGGAGCGCGTACTCGCTCTTCTTGGGGCGGCGCTGGGGGCCGGGGTTCCGGTTGGACTCCTTGTTCACGCCCATGACGGCGGGGGAGATGCCCAGCGTGCGGCAGCGCTTCAGGTAGGGCTGCATATTCTTAGCCATATCGTTTTTCCTCCTTCCAGATCAGACGCGGCGGCGCTTGGGCGGCCGGCAGCCGTTGTGGGGGACGGGAGTCACGTCCTTGATGAGGGTGACCTCCAGGCCCACGGCCTGCAGAGCCCGGATGGCGGCCTCGCGCCCCTGGCCCGGACCCTTGACGTACACCTCCACGCTCTTCAGGCCGCACTGGTCGATGGCAGCGGTGGCTGCGGCCTCAGCGGCGGTCTGGGCGGCATAGGGGGTGGACTTGCGGGAGCCCCGGAAGCCCTTCTCACCGGAGGAGGCCCAGGACAGGGCGTTGCCCTGCATGTCGGTGACGGTGATCATGGTGTTGTTGAAGGAGGAGCGGATATGCACCTGACCCTTCTCTACGTTCTTGCGCTCGCGGCGGCGCTTGATGACTTTCTTATTAGCAGCCATGTCAATATCCCTCCTTACTTCTTCTTGTTGGCGACGGTGCGCTTGGGTCCCTTGCGGGTGCGGGCGTTGGTCTTGGAGCGCTGCCCGCGCACGGGGAGGCCTTTGCGATGGCGCACGCCCCGGTAGCAGCCGATCTCGGTCAGGCGCTTGATGTCCATCGCCACATTGCGGCGCAGGTCGCCCTCCACGGTGTACTCGTGGCTGATGATCTCGCGCAGCTTGGCCTCCTCAGCGTCGGTGAGGTCCTTCACGCGGGTATCGGGATCGATGCCCGCTTCGGCCAGGATCTTTCCCGCGCTGGTGCGGCCGATGCCATAAATATAGGTGAGTCCGATCTCGACTCGCTTCTCCTTCGGCAGATCAATGCCGGCAATACGTGCCATACTCTATGCCCCTCCTTTAACCTTGTCTCTGCTTGTGCTTGGGGTTTTCGCAAATGACCATAACCTTGCCCTTGCGCTTGATGATCTTGCACTTCTCGCACATGGGCTTGACAGACGGTCTGACTTTCATATCGTTAACCTCCTGTTGATGCCTTGATGGCCCCCGCGAAACCGGAGGCAAGGCCCCGGGCTCCGCAGGTCGTTGATGTTTCCCTGTCATGCTGCGCCTGTTCGCGGCGCGCGGCTCCCTTCCGGCTCGGAAAGGATCCCTCCGCGCCGCTCACGACGGCTGCGCACTTCTCGATCACTTGGAACGCCAGGTGATACGGCCACGGGTGAGGTCGTAGGGCGACATCTGTACCGTGACCTTGTCGCCGGGCAGGATACGGATGAAGTTCATCCGCAGCTTGCCCGAGATATGTGCCAAAATGATGTGTCCATTTCCAATGTCCACGTTGAACGTGGTGTTCGGCAGGGCCTCGGTGACGACGCCCTCCAACTCGATCATGTCGTCTTTTGCCAAAGCGTCATTCCTCCAGTTGATCTCGGAACGCGGCCAGCGCCCTTCTCAATTCCTTGTCCGTCAGGGCCTCGCCCTGGGTCAGCTTTTGAATGGCGGGGTGGCCGGACCCATACGGGGGGCCGGCGAGGATCTCCACATGGGACAGCTTCTTGCGCTTCGGGCGGGCGGCGCTGCGCCGCTTGCCGTCGGCCAGCAGCAGCATCCCCGTCTGGTCCGTCCCCACGACGCAGAAGATCCCGTCCTTGTCCCGCCCGGCACACGCCCGGACGATCCAGCCCGTGCGGTCACACATAGGCGCCGTCCTCCGTGACGGTGGTGATCTCCGGCCCGTCCTGGGTGATGAGGATCGTGTTCTCATAGTGGGCCGCCAGGGAGCCGTCCACCGTCACGGTGGTCCAGCCGTCCTTGCGTACCTTCACATGCCAGTCCCCGGCGCAGACCATGGGCTCCACCGCGATGGCCATGCCCGGCTGGAGCCGCGCACCGTGGCCGGCCGGCCCGAAGTTGGGCACCTCCGGCGCCTCGTGGAGCTTGGACCCCACGCCGTGGCCCACGAAGTCCCGCACCACAGAATAACCGTGGCGCTCCACGTAGACCTGGACCGCATGGGAGATATCGGACACCCGCTGGCCGGCCTTCGCGAACTGGAAGCCTTCCCAGAAGCTCTGCCTGGTGACCTCGATGAGCCGCTGCGCCTCCTGGGAGATCGCTCCGCAGGGGTAGGTGGCGGCACAATCGCCGTGGAAGCCGTCGATGAACGCGCCCACATCGATGCTCACGATGTCCCCCTCCTTCAGCACGAGCTTAGAGGAAGGGATGCCGTGGATCACCACCTCGTTCACCGAGATGCACGCGGAACCGCTGAAGCCGCCGTAGCCCAAGAAGGAGGGCTGGGCGCCCTGGCTCCGGATGAACTTGCGCACTGCGTCGTCGATCTCCCGGGTGGTGACGCCGGGGCGGACCATCCGGCCCGCCAGCGCCCTGGCCTGGGCGGTGATCCGTCCGGCCCTGCGCATGGCGTCCTGCTCTCTGGGGGATCTCAGCGTGATGAGCTCCATCGATCAGATCCCCAACAGGTCCATGATGGCCTGGGTCGTGGCTTCGATGGTGGGCTGGAACGGCACCACTTTCAAGATGCCCCGCTCCTCATAGAACTTCTTCAGAGGCTCGGTCTGGCCGTGGTAGATGGACAAACGGCTCTGCACGGTCTCCGGCTTGTCGTCCTCCCGAAGCGTCAGGGTGCTGCCGCAGTTGTCGCACACGCCCTCTCGTTTGGGAGGCGCGGCTTCCAGGTGGTAGGTAGCGCCGCACACAGGGCAGGCCCGACGGCCGATCATGCGGTGACGGATCTCCTCATCGGGGACCTCGATGTCCAACACGCAGTCGAACTCGATCCCGGCACCTTCCAGGGCCTCCGCCTGGGCGATGGTGCGGGGCACCCCGTCCAGGATATAGCCCTTCTCGCAGTCGGGCTCCTCCAGGCGCTCGGCGATGATGCCGATGATCACCTGGTCGGGCACGAGCTTGCCGGCGTCCATGTAGCTCCTGGCCTGGAGCCCCACGGGCGTGCCGTTCTTCACGGCCGCCCGCAGGATGTTGCCTGTGGAAATGGTGGGGACGCCCAGCCGCTCGCTGAGGATCGCGGCTTGGGTCCCTTTCCCGGCGCCTGGGGCGCCGAACATGATCAATCTCATACCGCTTACCTCACGATCACTCGAGGAAGCCCTTGTAGTGGCGCATCATGAGCTGTGCCTCCAGGGCCTTCACGGTCTCCAGGGCCACGCCCACCACGATGATGACGGACGTACCTCCGATGGCCAGGTTCCGGCCCGCGCTGCTCCCCAAGAGGAACATGATGTTGCCCACGATGGTGGGCAGCAGGGCCACCACGGCCAGATAGAGGGCGCCGAACATGGTGATGCGGGAAACGACCTTGGTGAGGAAGTCGCTGGTGGGCTTGCCGGGCCGGAAGCCGGGCACGAAGCCGCCGTTCTTCTTCAGGTTGTTGGCCACTTCCACGGGATTGAACTGCATGTTGTTGTAGAAATAGCTGAACAGGATGATCAGCAGGAAATAGACGATACAGTAGGGCACGCCCCGGGTATCGAAGATATCCAGGAAGGTGTACCATCCGCTGCCCTCGGTCTGGGCGGAGGGCACGAACATCCCGATGGTGGCGGGGATGGACGCGATGGACTGGGCGAAGATGATGGGCAGCACGCCGGACATGTTCACCTTGATGGGCAGATGGCTGGACTGACCGCCGTACATCTTCCGGCCCACCACCCGCTTGGCATACTGCACGGGGATGCGCCGCTCGGAATTGTCCATGAACACGATGAACGCTACCAGCAGCAGCATACCGGCCAGGATCAGCAGGATGAACGCGGGGTGGAGCACCATATAGATCTTAGGATCGAGCCCATTGGACCAGTTGGTCACACCGGCGATCATGCTGGAGACCATCGTGGGCCCGCGGGCCACGATACCGGCGAACAGGATGATGGAGATGCCGTTGCCGATGCCAAATTCCGTGATCTGCTCGCCCAGCCACATCAGGAACGCGGAGCCGGCCACGAACGCGGCGATGATGACGAGCGCGGGCCACACGCCTTTGGCGGTGATCAGGCTCTGCCCGCCGCTGCCTACACGCAGGAAGGTGTAGTAGCCGAACGCCTGGATGAGCGCGATGGCCACGGTGGCGTAACGGGTGATGGCGGCCAGCTTCTTCTTGCCCTCCTCGCCGCCTTCTTTTTGCAGGCGCTCCAGGGCGGGGATGGCGATGGTCAGGAGCTGGATGATGATGGAGCTGTTGATATAGGGCTGGATGGACAGTGCGAACACCGTGGCCTGAGCGAAAGCGTCGCCGCTCATCACGTTGAGCAGTCCGAAAATGCTCGCGGACTGGGCCGCCATATAATCGCCCAGCATCTTGGTGTCGATGAAGGGCACCGGGATGGCCGAGCCCAACCGGAAGATGAGCAGGGCGAACACGGTGAACAGCAGCTTGCCGCGCAGCTCAGGCACTTTCCACGCGTTGCGGATGGTTTGGATCATGTCAGATCACCTCCGCCGTGCCGCCCGCCTTTTCGATCTTCTCTTTGGCCGAAGCCGAGAACGCGGAGGCCCGGACAGTGAGCTTACGGGTCAGCTCCCCGTTGCCCAGGATCTTGACGCCGTGCTCACACTTGGAAATGATACCCTTTTCCAGCAGGTCGCAAACATTGACCACCGCGCCGTCCTCGAATTTGTTCAGGGAGGAGACGTTGACGGCCTCCAGGCGCTTGGCGAAGATGTTGTTGAAGCCGCGCTTGGGCAGACGGCGGGCCAGAGGCATCTGGCCGCCCTCGAAACCGATGCGGACGCCGCCGCCGGAGCGGGCCCACTGGCCCTTGTGGCCGCGCCCGGCGGTCTTGCCGTTGCCGGAGCCGGGGCCGCGCCCCTTGCGCTTGCCCACCTGGGTGGAGCCGGGGGCGGGAGACAGTTCATGCAGATTCATGCTTGGCACCTCCTTAGGCGTTCTCGGTCACCTGGAGCAGGTAACCGATGTGGGCGATCTTGCCCCGGGTAGCCTCGTTGTCGGGCTGCACGGTGGTATCGCCGATCTTGCGCAGGCCCAGGGCCTCAGCGGTGGCCTTGTGCTTGGCCAGACGGCCGTTCAGGCTCTTGACGAGCTTGATCTCGATAGTTTTAGCCATTGTCTTGAGCCTCCTCAACCTAAGATCTCTTCCACGCTCTTGCCGCGGATGCGCGCGACTTCGGCGGGGCTGCGCAGGGACTTGAGCCCCGCCATGGTGGCGGCCACCACGTTCTGGGGGTTGTTGGTGCGCAGGCACTTGGCGCGGATGTCGGCCACGCCGGCGGCCTCCATCACGGCGCGCACGGGGCCGCCGGCGATGATGCCGGTACCCTTGGACGCGGGCTTGAGGAGGACGCGTCCGGCGCCGAACTCGCCGATGACCTCATGGGGGATGGTGGTGCCGGACAGCGTGATCTGGACCATGTTCTTCTTCGCGTCCTCGATGCCCTTGCGGATGGCCTCGGCCACCTCGGCGGCTTTGCCCAGGCCGTAGCCCACCTTGCCCTTCTCGTCGCCGATGACGACCAGGGCGGAGAACTTGGCCACACGACCGCCCTTGACGGTCTTGGAAACGCGGTTCAGGTACACGACCTTCTCCACGAACTCTTTGGGTTCTCTTTCAAAACGAGCCATACTTTTTTCCTCCTCCCTTAGAACTTCAGGCCGCCCTCGCGGGCGCCCTCGGCCAGAGCCTTCACGCGGCCGTGATACAGGTAGCCGCCGCGGTCGAACACCACGGCCTCGATGCCCTTGTCACGGGCGCGCTGGGCGATGGCCTCGCCCACCTTCTTGGCGGCCTCGCAGTTGCTGCCGGGGCCCTCGAAGCCCTTCTCCAGGGAAGACGCGCTGACCAACGTGACGCCCTTGGTGTCGTCGATGAGCTGGGCGTAGATATTGGTCTCGCTGCGGAACACGTTCAGGCGGGGACGCTCGGGGGTGCCGGACACCTTACCGCGAACGCGCTTATGACGATGCAGGCGCTGGGCCTTGGTATTGGGACGATTGATCATGATCGGCACACCTCCTGATTATTTCTTGACGCCGGTCTTACCGACCTTGCGGCGGATGACCTCGTCAGAGTATTTGATGCCCTTGCCCTTATAGGGCTCGGGAGGACGCTTCTCGCGCACTTCTGCGGCGAACTGGCCCACCAGTTGCTTGTCGAAGCCGGAGATGACGATCTGGTTGGCCGACGGGGTCTCGATCGTGATCCCCTGGGGGGCCTCCATGATCACCTGGTGGGAATAGCCCAGGTTCATGACCAGCTTGCCGCCCTCCATAGCGACGCGGTAGCCCACGCCGTTCACGTCCAGGGTCTTCTTGAAGCCCTCGGTGACGCCCACGACCATGTTGTGGAGCAGGGTGCGGGTCAGGCCGTGGAGGGAGCGGTTCTCCTTCAGGTCGTTGGGGCGGGTGACATGCAGCTCAGCGCCCTCTTGCTTGATGGTCATATTGGGGTGGAGCTGCTGGGTGAGGGTGCCCTTGGGGCCCTTCACGGTGACGACGTTGCCGTCTTCGATCTTGATCTCCACGCCGGCGGGAACGGCGATAGGAGCTCTGCCAATTCTAGACATTCCTATGACCCTCCTTACCAGACGAATGCCAGGACCTCGCCGCCGACATGGGCCGCACGGGCCTTCTTGTCGGTCATGACGCCCTTGGACGTGGAAACGATGGCGATGCCCAGGCCGCGCAGCACCCGGGGCAGCTCCTCAGCGCCGGCATAGACGCGCAGGCCGGGCTTGGACACCCGGCGCAGGCCGGTGATGACCTTCTCCTTACCGGGCTGGACATATTTCAGAGTGATGCGGATCACGCCCTGCGTGCCATCGTTGATGGTCTGGAAGTTCTTGATATAGCCTTCGTCCAGCAGGATCTGGGCGATGGCCTTCTTCATGTTGGAAGCAGGGACGTCCACGGTGTCATGCTTGGCGTTGTTCGCGTTGCGGATGCGGGTGAGCATATCCGCAATGGGATCGGTGATTTGCATGAGATCTTACCTCCTATCAAGATTACCGGGCGGGCCGGTATAGGCGGAAAGGTATCGGGAGCCAGGCGACATCTCCCGACCTGTTGTCCGTCTTTTCCCTCGCTGGGGGACTCTTAATGCGGCACTCTCTCGGAGTGCCATATAACAGGTCCATAGGCGGGAGCCGTGAAACTCCCGCCTTTGGACGAGTCACCATGGGATCACCAGGACGCCTTCTTCACGCCGGGGATCTCGCCCTTGTAAGCGAGCTCCCGGAAGCAGATACGGCAGATGCCGTAGTTGCGCAGGTAGGCGTGGGGGCGGCCGCAGATCTTGCAGCGGTTGTAGCGGCGGCTGGAGAACTTGGGCTCAGCCTGCTGCTTCAGGATCATGGATTTCTTCGCCATAGCTGTTCTTCCTCCCTCTTAGCCGTTAGTGGTGAAGGGGGCGCCCAGGAGCGTGAGCAGCTCCTTGGCCTCCTCATCGGTCTTGGCGGTGGTGCAGATGACCACGTCCATACCACGGATCTTGTCGATCTTGTCATACTCGATCTCAGGGAAGATGAGCTGCTCCTTCAGGCCCAGGGCGTAGTTGCCGCGGCCGTCGAAGGCGTTGGGATTGATGCCCCGGAAGTCGCGCACGCGGGGCAGGGCCACGTTGAACAGGCGGTCCATGAACTCCCACATCTTGTCCTGGCGCAGGGTGACCTTGGCGCCGATGGGCATATCCTTGCGGATCTTGAAGTTGGCGATGGGCTTCTTGGTCTTGGTGATGATGGGCTTCTGGCCGGTGATGGCGGTCAGGTCGTTGACTACGCTGTCCAGTACCTTCACGTTGTCCTTGGCCTCGCCGCAGCCGCAGTTGACCACGATCTTCTCGATGCGGGGGATCTCCATCACGGACTTGTAGCCGAACTTCTGCATGAGAGCAGGAGCGACTTCGGCTTTATACTTCGCTTTCAGATTGGGGTTGGCCATTGGTTACTCCTCCTCCTTTCAGATCTCGGCGCCACAGTGCTTGCACACGCGGGCCTTCTTCCCGTCCGTCACCTTGTGGGCGGGGCGGGTGGGCTTGTTGCACTTGGGGCATACGGTCATGACCTTGCAGGCGTAGATGGGGGTCTCCTTCTGGACGATGCCGCCTTCTTCGCCCTGCTGGCGGGGCTTCTGGTGGCGGGAGGCCACGTTGACCTTCTCCACGATGACCTTGCCGCCCTTGGGGTCCACAGACAGCACCTTGCCCTGCTTGCCCTTGTCCCTGCCGGACAGCACGACCACAGTGTCGTTCTTCTTCACGTTCATACTCATACCTCTTTACCCCCTCACAGCACTTCGGGAGCCAGAGACAGGATCTTCATGTAATCCTTGTCGCGCAGCTCGCGGGCCACCGGGCCAAAGATGCGGGTGCCCCGGGGGTTCTTGTCCTCGCGGATGAGGACGGCGGCGTTGTCGTCGAAGCGGACATAGCTGCCGTCGGCGCGGCGCACGCCCCGGGCGGAGCGGACGATGACGGCCTTGACCACCTCGCCCTTCTTCACCTGGCCGCCGGGAGCGGCCTTGCGCACGGAGGCCACGATGACGTCGCCGATGTTGCCGAACTTGCGCCGGGAGCCGCCCAGCACACGGATGGTCTTGATCTCTTTGGCGCCGGTATTATCGGCCACCTTCAGATAGCTCTCTTCTTGGATCATACTGGCACCTCCTTTTATTTCGCCTTCTCGATGACTTCGACCACGCGCCAGCGCTTGTCTTTCGACAGGGGACGGGTCTCCATCACGCGCACGCGGTCGCCCACGCCGCACTCGTTCTGCTCGTCATGGGCCTTGAGCTTATAGGTCCTCTTGACGATCTTCTTATACAGGGGATGGGCCACGCGGTCGGCGATGGCGACCACGACGGTCTTGTCCATCTTGTCCGAGACCACCAGGCCGACTCTGGTCTTACGAGAAGCAGTCCTCACTTCACTCATGGTTGGTCCTCCTTATCGGCCCTGCTGCTCACGCAGGATGGTCTTGACGCGGGCGATGTCTTTCTTGATCTCCGCGATGCGCACGGGGTTATCGAGCTGATTGGTCGCGTGCTGAAGACGGAGGTTGAACAGGTCCTTCTTCAGCTCCACCAGCTTGGCGTCCAGCTCGGCGGCGCTCATCTTACGCACTTCGTTTGCCTTCATCTTCACTCACCACCATTCTCGGACTCTTTCTTGACGATCTTGCACTTGATCGGCAGCTTGTGGGCGGCCAGACGCAGGGCCTCGCGGGCGACCTCTTCGGACACGCCGGCGATCTCGAACATCACGCGACCGGGCTTGACCACGGCCACCCAGGAGTCGGGAGCGCCTTTACCGGAACCCATACGGGTGCCCAGCGCCTTCTTGGTGATGGGCTTGTCGGGGAAGATCTTGATCCAGACCTTGCCGCCGCGCTTGGTGTAGCGGGTCATGGCCACACGGGCGGCCTCGATCTGGTTACCGGTGATCCAGGCGGGCTCGGCGGCCTGGAGGCCCCACTCGCCGTAAGCGACCTTGCTGCCGCGGGTAGCGGTGCCGGTCATGCGGCCGCGGTGGACGCGGCGGTACTTCACTCTTTTAGGCAGCAGCATTACTGGGCGCCTCCTTCCTTAGGAGCAGAGGGACGCGGGCCGTTCCCGGGCCGGGGGCCGTTGGGACGGGGGCCGCCCTGGCGGTTGAAGCCGCCGCCCTGGCGCCGGTCCCCGCCCTGGCGGTTGAAGCCGCCCCTGCGGTCGCCGTCGCGGCGGTCCCGGCGGGGCCGCTGCTCGCGCTCCTTGTAGTTCTTGGTGTCGATGGTGCGGGGGGTGGTGCGCAGGGTCTGGGTGAGCACCTCGCCCTTGTAGATCCACACCTTCACGCCCAGGCGGCCGTAGGTGGTGTGGGCCTCGGCAAAGCCGTACTCAATGTCGGCGCGGAGGGTCTGCAGGGGGATGGTGCCGTCATGGTAGTGCTCGGTGCGGGCGATCTCGGCGCCGTTCAGGCGGCCGGACACCTGGACCTTGATGCCCAGGGCGCCCATGCGCATGGCGCGGCCCATGGCGTTCTTCATGGCCCGGCGGAAGGCGATGCGCTTCTCCAGCTGCTGGGCGATGTTCTCCGCCACCAGCTGGGCGTTGGTATCCACGTTCTTGACCTCGACGATGTTCAGCGCCACGCTCTTGCCCAGCTTCTTCTCCAGCTCCAGGCGGAGCTTCTCGATCTCCTCGCCGCCCTTGCCGATGACCACGCCGGGACGGGCGCAGTGCACATAGATGCGCACCTTGGCGTTGTCCCGTTCGATCTCGATCTTGGGCACGCCGGCGGAGTACAGCCGCTTCTTCAGGTCGCGGCGGAGATTGTAGTCCTCGACCAGGAGGTCACCCACTTTCTCGTCACGGGCATACCAGCGGGAGTCCCAATCCTTGATGACGCCCACGCGCAGGCCGTGGGGATTCACTTTCTGTCCCATTTGCTCTCGACCTCCTTTTTCAGCGCTCTTTGACCACGACGGTCACATGGGAAGTTCTCTTTTTGATACCGTAGGCGCGGCCCTTGGCCCGGGGCATGAAACGCTTGATGATGGGGCCGGGGGCGGCGTAGGTCTCGGCGACATAGAGCTTCTCGGGATCCATGCCGTGGTTGTTCTCAGCGTTGGCCGCGGCGCTGTTCACCAGCTTGGACAGCGGCTCGGAGGCGGCCTTGGGGATCAGGGCCAGGATGGCGGTGGCGTCTTTCACGCTCTTGCCGCGGATCTGGTCGCACAGGATGCCCACCTTGCGGGGGGAGATACGGATGTATCTCAGTGTCGCTTTCGCTTCCATTTCTCCTGCCTCCTCCCTTACTTACCGGTCTTGCTGCCCGCGTGGCCCTTGAAGGTGCGGGTGGGGGCGAACTCGCCCAGCTTGTGGCCCACCATGTCCTCGGTGACATAGACGGGCACATGCTTGCGGCCGTCGTGGACGGCGATGGTGTGGCCCACGAAGGAAGGGAAGATGGTGGAGGCACGGCTCCAGGTCTTGAGGACCTTCTTCTCGTTCTTCTTGTTCAGCTCGTCCACGCGCTTCAACAGCTCGGGAGCGCAAAACGGGCCCTTCTTGATGCTTCTGCTCATTTGTTACACTCCCTCCTTACTTGCCGTTGCGGCGCCGGACGATGAACTTGTCGGTGCGGTTCTTCTTCTTCCGGGTCTTGTAACCCAGGGCGGGCTTGCCCCAGGGGGTGACAGGGCCGGGACGGCCCACAGGGCTCTTGCCCTCGCCGCCGCCGTGGGGGTGGTCGTTGGGGTTCATGACGGAACCGCGCACGGTGGGACGCCAACCCATGTGGCGCTTGCGGCCGGCCTTACCGATGTGGATGTTGGCCCAATCGGTATTGCCCACCTGGCCGATGGTGGCCAGGCAGTTCTCCCGCACCAGCCGGACCTCGCCGGAGGGCAGGCGGACCTGGGCCATGCCGTTCTCCTTGGCCATGAGCTGGGCGGCGGTGCCGGCGGAGCGCACCAGCTGGGCGCCCTTGCCGGGGTAGAGCTCAATGCAGTGGATGGTCTCGCCCACGGGGATCTCCGCGATGGGCAGGGCGTTGCCGGGCAGGATGTCCGCGCCGGAGCCGGTCATGATGGCGTGGCCGGCCTTCAGCCCCACGGGAGCCAGGATATAGCGGCGCTCGCCGTCCTCATACTCGATCAGAGCGATGTTGGCGGAGCGGTTGGGATCGTACTGCAGGTTGATGACGGTGGCCTTGCCCGCCTTGTCCCGCTTGAAGTCGATGATGCGGTATTTCTTCTTGTTGCCGCCGCCGCGGTGGCGCACGGTGATGCGGCCATAGCTGTTGCGGCCGGCGTGCTTCTTCAGGCTCTCCAGCAGCGAACGCTCCGGTTTGGCCTTCTTGTCGATGCCCTCGAAGGCGGACACGGTCATGTGGCGGCGGGAGGGCGTCGTGGGCTTATAAGTCTTGATAGCCATTCTCTAATCTCCTCCTTACACCATGCCTTCGAAGAACTCGATGGACTTGGAATCGTCGGTCAGGGTGACCATCGCCTTCTTCCAGTCGGGGCGGCGCCCCTCGGGATAGCGGCCCATGCGCTTGACCTTGCCCTGCATGTTCAGGGTGTTGACCTTGGCCACCTTCACGCCGAAGATCTCCTCGCAAGCCTTGGCGATCTCGATCTTGTTGGCGTCCTTGGCCACCTCGAAGGTGTACTTCTTCTCGGTAGCGGCGGCCATGGACTGCTCGGTGATGATGGGGCGCTTGATGATATCGTACGCGGTCTTCATCAGGCGAACACCTCCTCGATGGTGGCCAGCGCGGCCCGATCGATGATGATCTGGTTCGCGTTGACGATGTCATAGACGTTGATGAGCTCGGCAGGGCTGGTCACCACGCCGGGGATGTTCCGGGCGGACTTGACCACGTTGGGGCAAGCGGTGACCACGACGGCCTTCTTGGACCCGACCGCGTCCAGGAAGCCCTGGAAGGTCTTGGTCTTGATCTCTTCCATGCCCAGTTTATCCACCACCAGCACGTTGCCGGCGCCGGCCTTGGCGGACAGGACGGACTTCAGGGCCAGGCGGCGCACCTTCTTGTTCAGGGTGTAGCGGTAGGTGCGGGGCTTGGGGGCGAACACGATGCCGCCGTGGGTCCACTGGGGGGCCCGGGTGGAGCCCTGGCGGGCCCGGCCGGTGCCCTTCTGGCGCCAGGGCTTCTTGCCGCCGCCGGACACCTCGGCCCGGGTCAGGCTGCTCTGGGTGCCCTGGCGGCAGTTGGCCAGGTGGTTCTTGACCACGTCGTGGACCACGTACTGGTTGGGCTCGATGCCGAAGACGGCCTCGGAGAGCTCGACCTCGCCGATCTGCTTACCGGCCATATCATAAAGGTTCGCTTTAGGCATTTGTCATTCTCTCCTTTCTCACTTGTTACGCGCAGAGGCCTTCTGCGGGTTGACACGGGCGGACTGCTTCTGGGGATTGACGCGCCCGGCGGCCTCGGCGGTGTGCTTCTCGGCCAGCTTCTTGGCGCTGGAGCGCACGGCGACCACGCCGCCCCGGGGCCCGGGCACCGCGCCGCGCACGGCGATGACGCCCAGCTCCTCGTCCACCTGGACCACGTCCAGGTTCATGACGGTGACCTGCTCGTTGCCCATCTGGCCCGCGCCGTTGTGCCCCTTGAAGATGCGGGAGGGGTCGGTGCTGGAGCCCATGGAGCCGGAATGGCGGTGGACGGGGCCGCCGCCGTGGCTGTTCTTCTGCACGTGGCCGCCGCAGCGCTTGATCGCGCCCTGGTAGCCGTGGCCCTTGCTGATGCCGGTGATGTCCACCCGGTCGCCGGGGGCGAACACGGTGGCGGTGAGCTGGTCGCCCACGTTCAGGCCGTCAGCGCCGTCCAGCTTGAACTCCTTGAGCACCCGCAGGAGCTTGCCGGACTTCTTGCTGTGGCCCGCCTCGGGCTTGGACAGCTTGCGCTCCGGGACCTCTTCGAATCCCAGTTGGACGGCGGTGTAGCCGTCCTTCTCCTCGGTCTTCTTCTGCACCACGGTGCAGGGGCCCGCCTGGATGACGGTGACCGGGATGACCTTTCCGGCTTCGTCGAAGATCTGGGTCATGCCCACCTTCTTGCCGATAATGGCCTTTTCCATGTGTATTCCTCCTTGTTCAAGGTTATTGGTTGAAGGACTTGGGCATCGGGCTCCCATTGGTCCCCCAACTTGACCCGCCCGTCTCGGTGAGGCGACGGGCTGCGGTACTGCAAAGATGGATGTGTGCGCCGCACGCGGCGGGCACGGATGCTCAGAGCTTGATCTCGATCTCCACGCCGGCGGGCAGTTCCAGGCTCATCAGGGCCTCCACGGTCTTGGGCGAGGGCTTCACCACGTCGATCAGCCGCTTGTGGGTGCGGCGCTCGAACTGCTCCCGGGAGTCCTTGTTCACGTGGGGAGAGCGCAGGATGGTGACGACCTCCCGCCTGGTGGGCAGGGGGATGGGGCCGGAGACGGCGGCGCCGCTGCGCTTGGCGGTGTCCACGATCTTCTCAGCCGCCTGATCGATGAGCTGATGGTCATACGCCTTCAACCGGATGCGGATCATTTCTTTCTGAGCTGCCATTGTTGTTCCTCCTTGACATACGAAGTGACGTTCATGGGACTGCGTCCTGTCGCGCCCGCCGTCCGCGACGGCCCTGGCGCTGCTTCGTACGGTGAGCGATCTTCCGTCCACGTTTCCGTGCGTATCACTCCCCGGCATGAATAAAACCGGCACAAAGCTGGCCGGTGCTACCCACCCGAGGCGATATACGCCGCAGCAGGGATCTCTCAGCCGCCCGATCTTGCGGACATACTCCGCGGAAGTTACCTCGCCTGGCGAGCAATCTCCCACATCATCGCAGTGCGCCCCTTTACAGGCGCTTGACTATTGTACAACAGGTGTGCCCTGGAAGTCAAGCGATTTTTTGGCCATTCCTCAAAGTTTTTTCACGTTTTTGGCCCGTCCGGCCCTCGATCCGTTGTGCGACCTGCACAGCGGGCGAAAAAAACGGTCCGCCCCGTGCCAGCGGGACGGACCGTGCCCGTTCAATATGCCACGCCCCAGTACACCATGTGCTTGGCGGGCTTGCCGCAGCAGGCGCACACCTGCCCCAGTTCCTCCTGCTGGAAGGGGATGCACCGGGAGGTGACCCCGGCCTCCTCCTTCATGCGCAGCTCGCACGCCAGATCGCCGCACCACATGGTCTTGGCGAAGCCGCCCTGGGACGCCATCTTCTCCTTGACCTCCTCCAGCGTCGCGCAGGGATAAGTGTTGTCCTCCAGGTTCTTCTTGGCCCTGGCGTACAGCCCGGCGTGGATGTCCTCCAGCATCTTGGCCACGGTGTCCTCCAGGCCGTCCAGAGAGACGAAGGACTTCTCCCCGCTGTCCCGGCGCACCAGCACGCACTGGCCCTTCTCTATGTCCTTGGGACCCAGCTCCAGGCGCAGGGGAACGCCCTTCATCTCGTACTCGGCGAACTTCCAGCCGGGGGAGTTGTCGCTGTCGTCCATCTTCACCCGGACGCCCGCCTTCTTCAGCCGGTCCATCACGGCCTGGTTGGCCTCGATGACGCCCTGCTTGTGCTGGGCCACGGGGATGACGATGACCTGGATGGGAGCGATCTTGGGGGGCAGCACCAGTCCGTTGTTGTCGCCGTGGGTCATGATGACCCCGCCGATCAGCCGGGTGGACACGCCCCAAGACGTCTGGAACGGATGATGGAGCTGGTTGTCCTTGCCCGCGAAAGTGATGCCGAACGCCTTGGTGAAGCCGTCCCCGAAATAGTGGGAGGTGCCCGCCTGGAGGGCCTTCTTGTCATGCATCATGCACTCGACGGCATAGGTGGCCTCCGCGCCGGAGAACTTTTCCTTCTCCGTTTTTCTCCCCTTCACCACCGGCATGGCCAAGTAGCTCTCACAGAAGTCGGCATAGATGTCCAGCATCTGCTCGGTCTCCGCTACGGCCTCCTTGGCGGTGGCGTGCATGGTGTGTCCCTCCTGCCAGAGGAACTCCCGGTGGCGCAGGAAGGGCCGGCTGGTCTTCTCCCAGCGCAGCACGGAGCACCACTGGTTGTACAGCTTGGGCAGGTCCCGATGGGACTGGACGATGTGAGCGTAGTGCTCACAGAACAGGGTCTCCGAGGTGGGCCGGATGCACAGCCGCTCCTCCAACTCCTCGCTGCCGCCATAGGTCACCCAGGCGCATTCGGGAGCGAACCCCTCCACGTGGTCCTTCTCCTTCTGGAGCAGGGACTCGGGGATGAGCATGGGCAGATAAACGTTCTCGTGGCCCGTATCTTTGAACTTCCCGTCCAGGATACGCTGGAAGTTCTCCCAAATGGCGTAGCCGTAGGGCCGCAGGATGAACATCCCCTTCAAAGACGAATAGTCGATGAGCTCCGCCTTGGTACACACGTCGGTGAACCACTGGGCGAAGTCGGCCTCCATATCGGTGATCTGGCTGACCTGCTTGCTTTTGTCCTGTGCCATATCGTTTCAATCCTTTTATATATAATGTGGAGGGCTTCTCCATATCCTATCCAGGCCGGTCCTGTTCGGATAGGATAATATTGTATTGCCAAACTCAGAAAAAGTCAAGTGGCCTTTCCCTGCCCGCCCCTCGGGTCTTATGATACAAAGGCCCCCGGACAGCGGCCCGCCGTACACTCGGCCCTGCCGGGGGACACCGATCGAGAAAAGGAGCTGTTCACCATGAACCATCCCCGTCCCGCCCACATCACCCTGCGCCCGATCCCCGCCCCGCCCCAGATAGGCTTCCCTCTGCCTCAGTCCGCTCCGCCCGCCAATGCCAGCATCACGCTGGAACACTGGCTGGACATCTGGATGGAGAAGGACATCGAGCCCTGCCGGGCGGCCACCACCATCAACGGGTATGACAACATCATCCATAACCATATCTGCCCCGCCCTGGGCAAAGTGCGCCTGACCGACCTGTCCCCCGAACTGGTCAACGGCTATTATCAGTGGCTCTCGGAGGAGAAGGGCCTGTCCCACAACACCATCCGCAAGCACCACATCCTGCTCCACACCGCCCTGCGCTCCGCGTTCCGCCAGGGCGTGGTCCCTGTCAACCCCATCCAGCGGGCCACCCCGCCCCGTCCCGACCCGGTGGAGGTCTCGTATTACACCCCCGCCCGCCTGGGCCAGCTTCTCCAGGCCGTGAAAGGCGATCCGTTGGAGATCCCGGTGCGGCTGGCCTGCTTTTTGGGGCTGCGGCGCAGCGAGATCCTGGGCCTGCGCTGGCGCGACGTGGACCTCCATTCCGGCCAGCTCTCCATCCGGTGGGTCCGCACCACCGTAGGCTCACGGGTGGTGGAAAAACCCCCCAAGACCTCCGATAGCTGCCGCACGCTGTCCATCGCCGCCCTGGACGACCTGCTGGAGCTGCTGTGGACGCTCCACGCCCAGCGCGTCCGGACCGGGATGCCCTGTTCCCCTGACGATTTCCTGCTGCTGGGGATCAACGGGCAGCCCCTCCACCC
Source organism: uncultured bacterium (assembly GCA_947643715.1). GTDB lineage: Bacteria > Bacillota > Clostridia > Oscillospirales > Oscillospiraceae > Enterenecus. Next base: position 6,285 of record CANRXB010000009.1, on the reverse strand, counting down.
CAATCTGATGACCACCGCGCTGACCACCTTCGTGCGCAGGAACGGCCTGCCTCCCATCACCTTCCACGGCCTGCGCCACACCTTCGCCAGCATGGCCAACGACGCCCGGGTGCCCATGTACCAGATCAGCCGGGCCATGGGCCACAGCAACCCCAACATCACCCAGCGCATCTATACCCATCTCTTCGACCAGACCCACGGAGAGGTACTGGCCGCCGTGGCGGACGCCATCACCCGGGGGAGCGTCCCTCCCCGCGCCAAATGAGCCCAGGGCGCACGCGGCGCTGCCCCGGGCCAGCCCTCAACCGTCGTCCGGGCCAAATGCCTGGGCCGGGAGCAGATCACTGAGGGCCACCAGCTCTTCGTCGAACCCGCCCCGGTCCCACGCCACCGTGGGCGTTTTGAACAACTCTTCTTCCCCCGCGCCCAAGGGGATGGACGCCACCGCTTGCAGCCCCTTCCCGGGCGCACAGCTCGCCACCAGCGTCCCTTCGTGGAGCTCCGCCACCCGCCGGGCGATGGCCACGCCCACGCCGCTGCGCCGCCAGTCCGGCACGGCCTCTTCCGCGCTGTTGAACAAGTGCTCCAACCGCTCGGGCTCCACCCCCGGGCCGTCGTCCTCCACGGTGAACACCGCCCGCCCCCCCTGCCGGGAGAGCGTCACGGCCACATGCCTGCCCGCTTTGGCCCCGTTGGAGATCAGCTCCATCAGCATCTGCCGGATGAGCCCTTCGTCCACCCGGGCGTCCAGCCGGTCAGGCGCGCGGACGTCCAGCTCCACCTCCAGACATGCCAGCAAGCTGCCCGATCGCTCCCCCAGCTTCCGGACCAGCTCCGCCAGATCCACAGGGGCCGGCTCCAGCCGGTCGGGCCCTTCCTCTCCCAGCCGGTCGGTGAGCTCCAGCCGGCCCACGATGCGCAGCATCCGGCAGATGCTCTGGTCCAGCGCCGCCAGATAGCGTTTGCTCTTCTCATCCTGGGCGCTGCGCCCCAGGACCTGGCTGACCGCCGTCATCTGGGCCAACTGCAGGCGCAGTTCCGCCGCCGTCCGGGCCGTCCCCTGGTCCAAGCTCGATCGCTCCATCCTCTCGCCCCCCTTTTCCCTCTCTCTTTATGCTATGCAGATTCGCCGCCGCCTCTCCTGGGAATGGCTTCCCCAAAGCGGGTCGGATCGCGTCGATTCTTGTCGAATTTTTCCCATTGTAGCAGACTCCCCGGAGTTTGGCAAGGGCGCAGGGCAGAGAAAAACGCCCGGAGCGTTCCCGCTCCGGGCGTTTCAGACGGTCTCATCGCTGGTCCAGCGCCTCTGCCACCCCGGCCATGGGGTTGGCCTCATATCCCTCTATCCGGCCCTCGTCCACCGCACGGGCCAGCTCCGGATCGATCGGCAGCTTGGCCAGCACCGGCAGGGACAGCTCCGCCCCCAGCGCGTCGATGGTGCTCTGGCCGAACACAGGGTGCTCCTTCCCGCAGTCGGGGCAGCGATAGACGGAATAGTTCTCCACCAGCCCCAGCACCGGCACCTGCATCATCTCCGCCATGCGCACTGCCTTCGTGACGATCATGCCCACCAGCGCCTGGGGCGCGGTGACCACGATCACGCCGTCCACCGGCAGGGACTGGAACACCGTCAGCGGCACGTCCCCCGTCCCCGGGGGCATATCGACGAAGAGATAGTCCAGTTCCCCCCAGATCACATCGGTCCAGAACTGCTCCACCGCCCCGGCGATGACAGGGCCCCGCCATACCACCGGATCCGTCTCATGGTCGATGAGCAGGTTCAGGCTCATCAGCTTCACGCCGCCCTGCGTGACGGCGGGGAGGATCCCGTCCTCGCTGCCCATGGCCCGCTGATGGATCCCGAACGCCCTGGGCACCGACGGCCCGGTGATGTCCGCGTCCAGCACGCCCACCTTCCTGCCCAGCTTCGCCATCGCGGCGGCCAGGGTGCAGGTGACGGCGGACTTCCCCACGCCGCCCTTGCCGCTGACCACGGCGATGACCTTCTTGATGTGGGACTGGGCGTTGGCCGGTTTTCGCATGTCCTGGGGCTGCGTGCGCTCCCCGCAGCTCTCGCCGCAGGAGGAGCAATCATGCGTACATTCGCTCATTTTCGATACATCTCCTTTTCATGCCCGGGCACAGATCTGCGGGGGCAAATTTTTTTGCGAAAATACCTTGACAGCCGAGGTATCTCGTGGTATATTAAGCTCACAAAGTTACTTCGGCTAGTGAGGTATTTTGAAAAGCCGGGTATCTCACACGTTCGGGAAAGGACCCGATCCGGAAAGGAGGACGCCATGTCGATTTCAGCGGACACCCTGCGCGGACACACCGACATCATCATTCTAGCACAATTGATGCGCGGGGACAACTACGGTTATGAGATCAACAAGAACATCTTAGAGTGCACGAAAGGGGAGTATGGCTTCAAGGAGGCCACCCTATACACCGCTTTCAAACGCTTGGAGCAGAGCGGCTCCATCTCCTCTTATTGGGGAGACGACGGCCCCGGGGCCCGGCGGCGGTACTACGCCATCACCGACGCGGGCCGCAAACGCTGGGCGGAGGGCCGCCAGGAATGGGAGGACACCCGCGCTCTGCTGGACGCACTGATTTCTGTGGAGGAGGAGCCAAACAATGGATAAGATCAAACTGAAGTTCACCGATTCCGTGGCGGAAAAGCTGTCCGCCGCTCCCGACAGCCCCGCCAAGGCCGATCTCATCGAGGAGCTGTCCGATAACCTTTACCACCGATTCCTGGACATGACCGGCGCGGGCGTGCCGGAGGAGGAGGCTTTCCAGCGCACCCTAGACGACCTGGGCGACGTGGATGAGCTACTGGCTTACCTGGGCGTGGAGCCCGGCGCCAGCGCCGCCGCAGGTCCCGCCGGCGACGGCGGCGCACGCCCCCAGGGCGAGCCGGGGCAAGGCAGCGGCCCGCGCTACGACTACGGCTATGGCCCTCAAGGCCCCCAGAGCGACCTGGACGCCATCTTCGCCAACGTCTCCGAGGTATGCCGCATCGCCATGGACCAGGCCCGGGACGCAGTCAAGCAGGCCAAGGAGGCGGTCAAGCGCCGCACCACCTGGGAAAAAGAGGACGGCCACGTGCGGGTCAGCTTCAACACCATCCCGGACGCTCCGGTGCCTCCCGTACCGCCCGTACCGCCCGTACCGCCAGTGCCGCCTGTCCCCCCGGTGCCGCCCGAGCCTCCCAAGGGCGAAGGCTGGGAATTTGAGGCCGAGCTGGACACCGACGCAGGCCGCTTCTTCGCCGGGGCGGGCCCCAAGCAGAAGAAGGACGTCATCTACGGCTTCGGCTATGACAAGACGCGGGGCGGCTTCTTCACCCAGTGGGGCGAGCACCAAGACGAAGGGCAGCCGCCCTGCGGCCCTCATTTCACCGGAGGAGACGCTTTCATGGAGCATAAAGACGACGGTTCCTATTCCGTCACCGCCCTGAAGGACCTGCGGGGCATCGAGGTGCAGACCGCGTCCGGGGACGTGACCATCCACGTCAGCGAGGCCCCGGAAGCGGGCGTGATCATCGACGGCGACGTGGACGACCTGGACGTGACCTGTTCCGCCGACGGAGTGCTCTCCATCCGGGAGGGCCGCACCGCCAGCTCCTCCTTCTTCTCCCGCCGGGGCTTCACCTCTGCCGACGTGGAGCTCTACCTCCCCCGCCGCTATTGGGAGACCATCCGTGTGACCACCGCCAGCGGCGACGTGGACATCGACCGGGACGGGCTGGAGGCGGGCCAGCTCTTCGTCCAGACCGCCAGCGGAGATCTGGACTGCCGGCTGCGCGCCTGCGGCCAGCTCTGTTTCAGATCCGCCAGCGGAGACCTGGAACTGTCCGGCAACTGCACACAACTCAACGCCGAGACCATCAGCGGCGATATCTCCCTCCAGGGCCAGGTGGAGAACGCCGCGCTCAGAGCCGTCAGCGGCGACATCGAGCTGGAAGGTCTGTCCAGCCGCTTCCTGGCCAGCACCATGAGCGGTACGATCCGCCTGGAGTCCTCCCAGCTCCCGCAGTCGATGGAGATGACCTCCAAGTCCGGCGACTGTGAGGCCCGGCTCCCCGACGCGGGCCCCTTCACCCTGCATTTCAAGACCACCTCCGGCGACGTGGACCTCGCCTTCCCCTTCCGCTATGACGGCCGGACCGCCATCTATGGCGACGGCTCCGGCCCGGCCTATTCCATGACCACCGTCAGCGGCGACGTATCGGTGGAACGTTATTGAACAAAGGAGCCTTTACCATGAAACGTCTTTCGATCGACGATATCCGGGGGCCTCTGGTCCCTGGGGCGGGCCTCGTCCTGGGCTCCGCCGGACGGCGCGGGCCTTGGCCCGGCCGCTGTCCCGACGCCCGGTCCGCGGCCTGCGGCCCGCTGCCCACCGTCGGGAGCTGCCCCTGCGGCGCTCTCTCCCGTCCCATCTGAACCTTTCGCCCGTGCCCCGCGTCCCGCCTGCGGCCGCGGCGGAATGGGCCCCAGTTCCAAAAAGGAGGAACCCATCATGAAACGACTTTATCGAACCGAAGGCCACGACGCCATCATCCTGGGCGTTTGCGGTGGCCTGGCCCGTTATTTTGGTGTCGATCCCACGGTCTTCCGGGTGGCCACCGTCATTCTGGCGCCTGCTGCCGGCTTGTCTCTGTGGGTCTATATCATCGCTGCCCTGATCATGCCCAAGGAAAGTGCTGTGTACTGACCGCAGGATCGGCTCGACTGCCGCCCGGCCCGGGGATCGTCCGCCCCGGGCCGGGCGGTCCCTTTATGCCCAAACGGTACGTCCCGTTCCCTTCCACCACTTGTAAAGGCCGGGCATACGTGGTATGATATCCTTACATTCGATCCGACAGGAGGCGTCCATCATCATGGCCGACCATAAGAGCATCCCTCAGCGCTCCCAGATCCCTGTGGAGCATACCTGGAACACAGCCGACATCTACCCCTCCGACGAGGCGTGGGAGACGGCGGCCGATCGGGCCCGGTCCCTGATCGGCGAGCTTTCCGGCTACGCCGGACGGCTGGGCGAGAGCGCCAAGACCTTATATGGCTACCTTGCCCTTTTCGACCAGACGTCGGACCTGGTGTTCGAGCTCTACCGCTATGCCTCTCTCCGCCAGGACGAGGACACCCGGGACTCGAGATATCAGGCCCTGGCGGGCCGGGCCACCGACCTGCTGGTGGCCCTGGATTCCGCCACCGCCTTCGACACTCCGGAGCTGCTGAAGATCTCGCCGGAGACCTTGGACCGTTTCTACGCCGAGCAGCCGGAGCTGGAGCTGTACCGCCGCCATCTCGCCTTGCTCCAGGACCGGAAGGAGCACATCCTGTCCGATTCGGAGGAGAAGCTGCTGGCCTGTGCCAAGGACATAGCCAGCGCCCCCGACGACGTATACTCCAGGTTCATCAACGCCGACCTCACCTTCCCCGACGCGGTGGACGGCCAGGGCAACGCCCTGCCCTTGTCCAACGCCACCTTCGTCCTCCACGAGATGAGCGAGGATCGGGCGCTGCGCCGCAGCGCTTACGAACAGTATTACGACACCTGCGGGAAGTTCCGCAACACCGCCTCCGCACTGCTGAGCGCGGAGGCAAAGAAGCGTCAGTTCTTTGCCTCCGCCCGGAAATATCCCTCCCCCCTGGCCGCCGCCGTGGCCTCCACCCGGGTCCCGCCGGAGGTGTACCGCAACCTCATAGACACGGTGGGCGCGAACCTGGACAAGCTCCACCGCTACGTCCGCCTGCGCAAAAAGCTGCTGGGGGTGGATGAGCTGCATATGTACGACGTCTACGCCCCCATGGTCTCCGGCGCGTCCAGGACCATCTCCTTCGAGCAGGCCAAGTCCATCGTCTACGACGCCCTCGCCCCCATGGGAGAGGAGTACCGGGCCATCATCAAGGAAGGGTTCGACAACCGCTGGATCGACGTGTATGAGAACGTGGGCAAGCGTTCCGGCGGCTATATGAGCGGCGTGGTGGTCCATCCCTATGTCCTGCTCAACCACAAGGACGATCTGGAGAGCATGTTCACCCTGGCCCATGAAATGGGCCACGCAGTCCATTCCTATCTCTCCAACAAGACCCAGCCCCCCGTCTACCGGGACTATGTGATCTTCGTGGCCGAGGTCGCTTCCACCTGCAACGAGGCCCTGCTCATGGAACACCTCCTCGCCCACACCACGGACGATCGGGAACGGGCCTGGCTGCTCAACCACTTCCTGGAGCAGTTCAAGGGCACTCTGTACCGCCAGACCATGTTCGC
>CANRXB010000008.1 GCA_947643715.1 uncultured bacterium | reverse complement strand
CCAAGCGGGGCGGCGGCAGGACGAGGGCATTCCCTCACATCGCCCCCGGCGAGGCCCTGGCGGAGAAGGAGCTGCTGGGGATAGTGGAAAGGAAGCTGAGAGGATGACGAGAGCAGATGTTCCCGCTCTGCTGGAGCGGCTGGGGTTCCCCTTCGCCTATGACCACTTTGCCGAAGGCGAGGGGCCGGACCCGCCCTTCCTGGTGTACCGCTATCCCAAGGCCGACAACTTCGCTGCCGATGGGGTGGCCTACTTCAAGCAGGATGTCCTCCATATCGAGGTCTACACCGACAAAAAGGACCCGGCTCTGGAGGAGCAGATCGAGGCCGCTCTGGATGAGGGCGGCATTTTTTATGGCAAAGGCGAGACATGGATCGACAGCGAAAAGCTGTACGAGGTCCTTTATGAAATGGAGGTATCTGCATGAGCAGCACCAATAAGCGCAACAAGGTCAAGTTCAATATCTGCAACGTCCACTATGCCCCGCTCTCCCAGGACAACGATGGGAAGTACACCTGGGCGACCCCTGTGGCCCTCCCCGGCGCGGTGTCCCTGTCCCTGGACCCCGAGGGGGAGCCGGAGAGCTTCTATGCGGACGGCATCGAGTACTACGTCATCAACAACAACCAGGGCTATGACGGCGACCTGGAGGTGGCCCTCATCCCGGAGTCCTTCCGGCGGGACATCCTCATGGAGACCACGGACGCCAACAGCGTCCTGCTGGAGAACGCCGCCAGCGAGACGGGCAAGTTCGCCCTGCTGTTCGAGTTCGATGGGGATGTGCGGAAGATCCGCCACGTCCTCTACAACTGCTCCGCCTCCCGCCCCTCCATCTCCGCCAAGACCAACGAGGAGAACCGGGAGGTGCAGACCGAGACTCTGACCGTCAAGGCCCGGCCCCTGTCCACCGGCTATGTGAAGGCCAAGACCGGCGACTCCACCACGGCCAGCGTCTACAACAACTGGTACAAGAGCGTCTATCAGCCTGCCGACACCCCGGCTGTGGACGAGGATGCCGCCGCTGGCGGTCAGGGCTAAAGGAGGGCTGAGATATGGGTATCAAGCGCACCATCGAGATCGACGGCCAGGAGGTGGCGTTCAAGGCCAGTGCCGCCATCCCCCGCATCTACCGGCTGAAGTTCCACCGGGACATCTATAAAGACCTCGCCGCGCTGGAAAAGAGCGTGGGCGAGAACACCGAGAGCGGCTCTGGGCTGGATATGTTCTCTCTGGAGATGTTCGAGAACATCGCCTACATCATGGCGAAGCACGCCGACCCCGCCGCCGTCCCGGATTCCCCGGAGGACTGGCTGGACAGCTTCAACACCTTCTCCATCTACCAGGTGCTGCCCCAGCTCATTGAGCTGTGGGGGCTGAACGTGCAGACGGATGTTCAGTCTAAAAAAAACTTCGCCCGACTGACCGGGAAATGACCACGCCGCTGTTCCTGCTCCGCTGTTTGCAGGTCGGGCTGTCCCTCCGGGACCTCGACCTGCTGACGGTGGGCATGGTCAACGACATTTTCGCGGAGCATCTCAACGATGACTGTAAGTACGCAACCCTGGCGACCCAGGAAGATTTCGACCGTTTTTGATGCCTGATGGTTGACTCTGCGGCAGCAGTACGGTTTCATGGCTTGGGGTGCTGGCCCTGATCTATGAGAACAAGCGTTAGGAGCGGTCATATGGGCATAGTAAAATCGGGGGACGAGCCTCTCCTTTTCTCAAAAGAACAAACAGGCTTCACGGTATTGGATTTTTGGCGTTGGAGCTTCTCCGATCTGCTTGATAATGTGTTGCGCGGCTCTTTTTGCGAATTTGTTGTTGGAGCCGCCCTTGGGGTAGACCTATCTGCTGGCCGGACGAATTGGGCACCTTGGGACATCACGTTCCCTTATTCATGGGAAGACGCCGCTGGCAGGCACGACTTTATTCGTGTCGAGGTGAAAAACTCCTCATATCTGCAATCCTGGAATGACGGCAAACTATCAAAAATCAGCTTTGGCATCGCCCCCAAGGAGGTCGCAGACCCGGCGCAGGGCATTATTGGGGAAAAGAAACGGCAGTCGGATGTCTATGTCTTTTGCCACTATAAAGCGAAGGACAAGGCTACTGCTGACCCACTCGTGCTTGACGATTGGGATTTCTATATTGTATCCACAAAGGTCCTGGACGATAGATGCGCAGGGCAAAAAAGCATCGGCCTGGCTTCGCTGCAAAATCTCCGCCACATCAGAACTGACTTTCCGGGAATTAGGGATGCTGTCATTCGCTGTGTGCTGGGGTAAGTAAACCCGGCCCAAAACCACATATCATTTCAAAGAGTCGAGAAATCGGCTCTTTCTTTTTGCCCATTTTTCTGACAAGGAGGTGTTTTTGTGGGTGCAAGACGGATCGCTGGCATCACGGTCGAGATAGGCGGCGACACCACAAAACTGACCACCGCCCTCAAGGATGTGGACAAGGCCCTCTCCACTACCCAGAGCAGCCTCCGGGATGTGAATAAGCTGCTGAAGCTGGACCCCGGCAATACGGAGCTGCTGGCACAGAAGCACAGGCTGCTGGGTGAGGCCGTCTCCGAGACCAAGGAGAAACTGGCCACCCTCAAGACCGCCGCTGAACAGGCCAACTCCGCTCTTGCCAATGGGGAGATCACCCAATCGCAGTATGACGCTCTCCAGCGGGAGATCATCGAAACTGAACAGAAACTCAAGGATTTGGAGCGGCAGGCGGAAAATTCGTCTGTCGCTCTTCAAAAAATCGGGCAGGTGGGCGACAAGCTCCAGGCCGTGGGCGATAAGGTGTCCGGGGTGGGCGAGACCCTCACCAAGTCGGTCACCGCCCCGGTGGTGGGTCTTGGCACTGCCGCTGTTGCCACCGCCGCCAACTTCGAGTCCTCCATGTCCCAGGTGCAGGCCACCATGGGCATTACCAAGGACGCTATGTCCACGGTCAACGGCGAAAGCGTCAACACCATGGACACCCTCTCCGCCCTGGCAAAGCAGATGGGCAGCGAGACGGCCTTCTCCGCCAGCGAGTGCGCCGAGGCTTTGAACTACCTCGCCCTCGCCGGTTATGACACCCAGGAGATGTGCGACACGTTGCCTACCGTCCTCAACCTGGCGGCGGCTGGCGGCATCGACCTGGCCTCGGCCTCCGACATGGTGACAGATGCCATGTCTGCCCTGGGCATGGGGACGGACGAGGCCACCACCATGGTGGACCAGATGGCAAAGACCTCGTCCACCACAAATACATCGGTGGCCCAGCTCGGCGACGCCATCCTGACCATCGGCGCTACGGCGAAGTCCGTCAAGGGCGGCACCGCCGAATTGAACACCGCCCTCGGCATCCTCGCCAACAATGGCATCAAGGGGGCCGAAGGCGGTACACATCTGCGCAACGTCATCCTCTCCCTGCAAAACCCCACAGAAAAGGCCGCTGCCTGCATGGAGCAGCTTGGCGTGGATGTATACGACTCCGAGGGAAATATGCGCTCCCTCAACGATGTGCTGGGCGACCTCAACACCTCGATGGATGGCATGACCGCCGCCGAAAAGTCGAACATCATCGCCACCATCTTCAACAAGACCGACCTCGCCGCAGTCAACGCCCTTCTCGCCAACACCGGCGAGAGCTGGGACACTCTCCAACAGTCCATCACCGAGAGCGGTGGAGCTGCCCAGCAGATGGCGGATACGCAACTGGACAACCTCCAAGGCCAGCTCACCATTCTGAAGTCGGCTCTGGAGGGCCTCGCCATCTCCATCGGGGAGCTGCTCATGCCAGTCATCAAGAACATTGTGGCTGGCATCCAGTCCTTCGTGGATTGGCTGAACAGCCTGGATGAAGGCACCAAGCAGACCATCGTCACCATCGGCCTGATCGTTGCGGCGGTGGGGCCAGTCCTCATCGTCATTGGCAAAGTGATCTCGGCGGTCGGCACCATCCTCTCGGTGGTGTCCAAGATCGGCCCGGTCATCTCCGTGGTCAAGACCGCAGTTACCGGCTTGTTCACGCTGCTGGCGGCAAACCCCATCGGGCTGGTGGTCGCGGCCATTGCCGCCCTTATTGCCATCTTCGTAGCCCTCTGGAACAACTGCGAGGGCTTCCGGGAGTTCTGGATCGGGCTGTGGGAGGCCATCAAGAGTGCGGCCATCGCCGCATGGGAGGCACTATCCTCCTTCTTCCAGGGGGCTTGGGAAGCCATCGTCAACTTGGCGCAGACCATCTGGGGAGGCATCGGCGACTTCTTCTCCGGGTTGTGGGAGGCTATTTCCTCCACGGCCCAGGCGGTTTGGAATGGCATCAGCGAGTTTCTTTCCGGTCTGTGGACAGGGATCGTCAGCACCGCCCAGACCATCTGGGGCGGTATCACTGAGTTCTTCTCCGGGCTGTGGGAAGGCATCCGCTCTGTAGCTGAAACCGTCTGGAACGCCATCAGCAGTTTTCTCTCCGGCCTGTGGACGGGCATCGTGACCACCGCCCAGACCATCTGGAGCGGTATCTCCGCATTCTTCTCCGGGCTGTGGGAGGGCATCCGCTCTACCGCCGAGGCGGTGTGGAACGGTATCAGCACTTTCCTCTCCACCATCTGGACAGCCATTTCCACAGCGGCGCAGACCATCTGGAACGGCATCGCCACCTTCCTGTCCACCCTTTGGACAACCATCTCCACTACGGCCCAGGCCGCATGGAACGGGATCAAGGAGTTCCTCTCCGGCATCTGGGAGGCCATCAAGGGTGTGTTCACCGCCGCGCTGGAAGCCATCAAATCGGTGGTGTGCGGGGCTTGGGAGGCCATCAAGAGCGTGGTCACCACGGCGATGGAGGCGCTCAAAACTGCTGTCACCACTGCATGGGAGGCAATCAAGACTGCCATCTCCACGGCGCTGGATGCTATCAAGACCGCCGTGAGCACAGCGTGGGAGGCCATCAAGACAGCGGTCACCACGGTCATGGAGGCCATCAAGACCGCCATCACCACAGCATGGGAAGCAATAAAGACCGCTGTGCTGACGGTCATGGAGGCGGTGAAAACCGCTATCACCGCAGCGTGGGAGGCAATCAAAACCGCTGTCACTACGGTGGTCAATGCCATCAAGGAAACAGTGGTCACGGTCTGGGAGGGCATCAAGGAGGCCGTTTCCGGCATTATGGGCCGCTTGAAAGAGGCCGTGGTCAATGCCTGGAACGCGCTGAAGGAGGCCGTGTCCAATGTGGTCAACGCCATTCGGGAGGCCGTCACCGGGGTGTTCTCCAAGCTGGCGGAGGGTGTGTCCAACGCCATGAAGAACGTCCTGGACGCGGTAAAAAACGGCTTCAACTTCGTCAAAGACCACATCCTCGGCCTGGGCAAACAGGCCGTGGGCTGGGGCCGCGACCTTATCATGGGCATCGTCAACGGCATCAAGGGGGCCATCGGCGCGGTCAAGGACGCTGTGTGCAGCGTGGGCGACACCATCCGCTCCTTCCTCCACTTCTCCGTCCCGGACGAGGGGCCGCTCACCGATTATGAGTCCTGGATGCCCGACTTCATGGCTGGACTTGCCAGGGGCATTGAGCAGAGCCGGGGAGCCGTCCGCGCCGCCATCGACAGCGTGGCGGACGATCTGGCCTTCACCCCAACTGTATCTGTGGCGGCGGGCAGCTTAGACGCTCTAAAGACTGGCAGCGGGAGATACACCGAGACTGCCGCTGCTGACAATGGCTCCGACCTGTCCGCTCGGCTGGACGCCATGTACGAGGTGGTCACCAAATACCTGCCCCGGCTGGCCAACCGCCAGATCGTGCTGGACTCCGGCACCCTGGTGGGCGAACTGTCCGATGGCATGAACCGAACGCTGGGGAGGTCTTTCCTATGATCCGAAAATTCAGACTGACCAATGGAGCGGGGGGCGGTTGGGATTTGAACAGCCGCTCCTCCTTCTTTCACGCCATCGCTGGCCTGGGCTTCAAGGACGGCACCCAATACGAGCAGGTCGGCACCGACTTCATCCCCCTGGAGGAGCTGTTCTCCCAGGGGGAGCTGTCGGGCCGCATCCTGTTCGGCGGAGCCGCCGCCTACCAGACCTACCGTGATTTCTCCCGGTTCGTCCGGGCGGTGCCGCTCACCCTCATCTACCAGACCGATGAAATTTACCGGGTCCCTGTCCGGCTGACCGAGCTTTCCAAGGGGGAGCTGATGGAGGGCGGCGGCGGTCTGATCTGCGATGTGACATTCCTCGCTACCGGGCTGTTCTACAAGAGCGTCACCCGGCAGAGCGGGGTGCTGTCCATCGGCGGAAAGGTGTATCCGTACACCTATACCTACTCCTACGCGGAGGTGTCCCAGAACACCCTGGTCATCGAAAGCGACAGCTACGAGGACAGCCCCTGCAAGGTCACCATCTTCGGCCCCTGCCTCAACCCGGTCTGGAAGCACTATGTGGACAATGAGCTGTTCGAGACGGGCCGCTACGAGGGCCTCATCATGGCAGACCACAAGCTGGTGGTGGATGCCACCGGCATTCCGTACAGCATTACCGAGCGCGGAGCGGCGGATGACATTGTTGCCGACCGCTATCAGCTCTGTGATTTCACCACGGAGCGGTTCTTCCATTTGAAACATGGGAGCAACCGCATTTCCGTTTCCCACGATGGGCTGAACACAGTGAAAATGATGGTGGAGGGGAAAATTTCGTATGAGACCGTATAGTGTAGAGATTTTCCGGCCTGACTTCACCATGGTCGGGAACACCAATGTCAACGAGGTCACCTACAAAGAGGACTACCTCACCTCGGACGAGAACACCATCACGGTGCTGGCCCTCTCCGGCATTGAGAAGCAGGACTTCATCCGCATCAGCCGGGGCAGCGAGGAGTACGCCGGGGTGGTCACCGAGATCGGCTACGGCACCGACCGTTCCAAGCGGCTCCAAACCATCTCCTACAAGCCCCTGGTGGAGCTGCTGAACACCTCCATCCTCTTTGACGTGGATGCCCAGGGCCAGGGGACGCTGGAGGAGTTTATCTGCGACCGGGTGCGTGAGACCTTTATCGACAACCCGGACACGCTCCAGAACATCCACGGCCTGTCCGTAGTCCATACCAGCGCCACTGCCGATTGGAGCCTCCGCATCACCCCGGCCCAGAGCGGCGGTCACTACAACATCGTCAACCTCATGGACTCGGTCATCATCCCCGCCATGCAGAAGTATGGCATTTTGGTGAAGGCCGCGCTGGACATCCAGAACCGGGAGATACACCTCTCGGTGGGCCGGGCCGGGGGAAGCATCCTCACCATCGAGGCTGACCTTCCGAATATCATCAAGAAAAGCGTCACCATCAAGCAGGTCAGCGCCGATGTAAACAAACTGGTGCTGTACGACAGCGCCGACTACGCCACCACCCGCACCTACTACCTCCACCCCGACCTGGGCTACGACACCTACGACCGGGACCGCATCACCCCGGTGGTCTGCGAACTGCAAACGGTACAGCACGAGGAGGGCAGCAGTTTCGATGCCGCCGCCATCCGCGCCGCCCACGACAAGTTCTCCGGGCTGGCCTACTCCAACCTCATCGAGCTGACCATGGCGAATGACGATGGGCTGGTGAAGCCGGAGCGGATAGAGTTCGGGCAGGAGGTGGACATCATCTCGGACGGGGTGGCCTATCGTAGCATCCTCACCGGGCGGGAGCGCGGGAAAAACACCAAGCTGGTGTTCGGCACCGTCCGGCTGGACCTGACTAAAATTCTAAGGAGGGGCGGCAATGGCCAATAACATCGTTTTGAAAACCTTTCGCGGCGGCAGCGTGACCCCGCTGGACGATGCCATCATCCAGCAGACGGTCATCGCCACCAACGGCATCTTCAAGGGCTGCAACGTCACCTACGCCAGAGGCAACGTCCTCCATGTGTCCCAGGGCTTCGGCATGATCAAGGGGCGGTTCTTCGAGGTGTACGACTGCGAGGTGGGCGTCATCCTCAACAGCGGCTCCGGCACCCTCCAGGGGCGGCTCTACATCCACATGGACCTGTCCAATGCGGACGAGCCGATCCAGCTCCTGACGGAGACGGCCTCGGTGCTGACCGACCTGACCGGGGACGAGGATGTAAACTATAACAACACCTCCTACGACCTGGAACTGGCCACCTTCGGTGTGACCCGGACGGGCATCACCAACCTGGTGCCGACCTTCGAGAAGATCACCGGGGCCTCCGGCAGCGGCGGGGCCAGTTCCCTCCAGCGGTCCACCGAATACTTCAAGGGCGACTTCGTGACCTGCAAAAAAGCTCCTGGCTGGGTAACACTCTACTGCACCACTGCTGGTATGACCGCCGCCGCGGAGCCTGTGGAGTACGCTGGCATCGCCCAGGTGGGCGACACGGTGCAGGACGGCACCTGCGTGTTCACCGCCCGCGATGTGGTGGGCGAGATCGATGTGCTGAAGGACCTGTTCACCGACACCGAGACCAGCATCGCCGGTCTGGAGGACGGCCTCCAGGAGCTGCGGGAGGAGCTGAACCACAAGGCCGAGAATCTCCCGCCCCCGGTCGGCACCATCAAGTACAGTGCCGCCGACCCTGGCCCGGATTGGGTGAAGTGTGACGGCAGCTTTGTGAGCGAGGACGATTACCCCGAACTGCTCCCGCTGCTCAACCACAAAGAGCCGACCGCCACCGACCTGCTCACCGCCTACACAGCGGAAAAGGCCGGAGCCATCACCAATACCTGTGTGTTCAACGGCTCCATCTGGGCCTATCTGGTGGATGCCCACCTTCTGGTCAGTATTCCGCCCACCGGCACCGCCAAGACCATCCCTGTTTCTGGTGCGGAAACATTATCCAGCGCAAGCCCTGTTTATCTCTCCATCTGCGGTGGCTGTCTGTACCTGACACAGATTGGCGGTACTCAGACAAAGATTCTCCTATTTGAATTGGTGTCGTTCTCTGGTTCAGAGTCCTCAATTGAAATGACAGCGGTTACGACTTATAGGAGCGGTTCGGTCACTCAAACCGCTACCCAGTTCACGATCCCCTATGTGGTAGATGTGGGTGGCACAAAAATGATGTCCCTATCCATTAACGACACCTATTTCTACTACATTACATGGAAAGCAGGAGAATATGCCACTACCGCCCAACAGCAGCAGGGCTACTGCAGCGGTGCCAGCACCAACATGAACTATGTCTACTCAGCAAAGCTGGCGGCAAAATTCGGTTTCTCTCCGAAAAATCAAAACGAAGCCATCTATGCTTCCCGTTATTTGGGTGTGCGAGATGACAACGTTTATGGAATGAAGTTCTGGTTTAGCATCGCCTCTGTCTCTCAGTCACTCTATGGTACCCCGGAGAGTGACCCCTACTACTCATACGAAAGCTACACTGACATGAACGAGGCAATCGAAAAGGACACACGGGGTAAGTATCTAAAAAGATTTATTGCTGAGAATTACACTCCCCAGATGATCACGCTCCCCTCTGGGGCCAATAACGAATACCTCTACAATGTGGACCTCGTTGACCGAAAGGTCACTCTGATGCATGGAAGGTACAACGGCGGGACGCTGCCGGAGTGGAGAGACATCAACATCAAACTCCCGTCCAGGGCTGTTCTGTTCACCGATTCCGTCTGCTATGTGGCGGAGCAGTCCATGTGGTTCATCTTTGTGGGGACGGGGCTGCTGTTCGGCTCCAAGCTGGCTACAAGCGGCTGGGGCTACATCGACACCATGGGCCTCCTGGGGTTGGTGGCGAAGTATGGGTGCATCACCTATCTCCCCGGCGAGAACGCGCTGTATATCAGCGGGCTCAATACCGCTGGTGTCCCCGTGGTCTGCAAGCTGCTGTTCGATGGGACGATGGATTTCACCGGCGCGGGCGCGTGGCTTCCCGTGCTGACCAAAGACGGCATCCCGGCCTACATCAAGGCCAAGACAACCGAATAACGGATGAAGGGTTGTCCGCCGCTTGGCGGATGGCCTTTTTTATTACACATTTTTGAAACGGAGGGATTTTCCATGAAAGAGTTCTGGAACACGATCCAGATGGTGTTCACCGCTGTGGGCGGCTGGCTGGGCTACTTTCTGGGCGGCTGTGACGGCCTGCTCATCGCCCTGGTGGTGTTCACAGTGGTGGACTACATCACCGGAGTCATGTGCGCCATCAACGACCAAAAGCTGTCCAGCGAGGTCGGCTTTCGCGGCATCTGCCGGAAGGTGCTGATCTTCTTCCTGGTGGGAGTGGCGAACATCCTTGATGTGCAGGTCATCGGCACAGGCTCGGTGCTTCGGACGGCCATCATCTTCTTCTACCTGTCCAACGAGGGTGTGTCCCTGCTGGAGAACGCCGCCCACCTGGGCCTGCCTGTTCCCCAGAAGCTGAAGGACGTGCTGGAGCAGCTCCACGACCGGGCGGAGAAGGGCGGTGACGGGGAATGAAGCTGATCGAGTCCATCCTCACCAAAAATCCCTGCTACACCGCGGGCCGGAAGATCACGGTCAAGGGGCTGATGCTCCACTCCGTGGGCTGTCCCCAGCCCAGCGCCCAGGTGTTCGTCCGCAACTGGAACAAGGCCAGCTACGACCGGGCCTGCGTCCACGGCTTCATTGACGGCAACGATGGCACCGTGTACCAGTGCCTCCCCTGGAACCACCGGGGCTGGCATTGCGGGGCCAGCGGCAACAACACCCACATCGGGGTGGAGATGTGCGAACCGGGCTGCATCAGGTATACGGGTGGGGCCACTTTCACCTGCTCTGACCTTGCCACCGCCCAGGCCGTTGCCAAGCGCACCTATCAGGCGGCGGTGGAGCTGTTCGCCATGCTCAGCCGGAAGTTCTCCCTCGACCCGCTGGGGGATGGGGTCATCGTCAGCCACAAGGAGGGCTGCAAGCGGGGCATCGCCTCCAACCACGGTGACCCGGAGCATCTCTGGACGCAGCTCGGCCTGCCCTACACCATGGACACCTTCCGCAAGGCGGTCAAGGCCGCAATGGGCGGTGGGGCCGCTGCCCCCGGCGGTGTGTCCGGCACGAAGATCATGGGTGCGGCGGTGGCTACTGCGGAGCAGATGAAAGCCTACATCAAGGCCAAAAATCCGAAGGTCGCCCAGAACGTTCTGGACATGGTGCCGCTCTATCTGTCCGAGGGGGCAGCGGAGGGTGTGCGGGGCGACATCGCTTTTGCGCAGTCCTGTCTGGAAACCGGGAACTTCGGTTTCGCTGGCTCCGCCGTCACGCTGGAGCAGAACAACTTCTGCGGCATGGGCGTCACCGCCAATGGGCTGAAAGGTAACTCCTTCGACACGCCCCAGCTTGGCATCCGGGCGCAGGTGCAGCACCTCAAAGCCTACGCCTCCACCGAGCCGCTGAAGAACGAGTGTATCGACCCCCGGTTCAAGTATGTGGCGCGGGGCTGCGCCGAGGTGGTGGAGTGGCTGGGCCAGAAAGAGAATCCCCAGGGCAAGGGCTGGGCCACCGGCGCGGGATACGGGGCGAAGATCGTCACCATCCTCAAGGCTATCCTCGCCACCGCTGGCGGAGCTTCTCCGGCTCCTGCCGCCGTTCCCTTCAAGGTGAGGGTCACTGCCACCGACCTCCGTATTCGCACTGGCCCTGGCACCGACACCGCCATGACCGGGAAGTTCACCGGGGCCGGGGTGTTCACCATCACCGAGGTCAAGAACGGCCCTGGCTCTGCCAAGGGTTGGGGTAGGCTGAAGTCCGGCGCAGGCTGGATTGCACTCGACTACGCACAGAAAATCTAAGCCGTCGTGTCTACACCCCGCTGGTCTCATCAAGGCCAGCGGGGTGCCCCTTTGCGTTCCAAGTGAGAAATCAGTATAATGGGCGCGGAGGTGTCTGAAATGAAAATCATTTCTTGGAATTTGAACGGCCTGTTGTCCTGTGTGAAGCACAACTCATTTCAAGCTATCGAGGCTCTCGGAGCTGATGTGGTGTGTTGCCAGGAGATCAGAACAAAGCAGCAAACGCAGGTCATGGCTGGGTATCAGCACTTCTGGAATCCCAGCGAGAGGGATGGCTACTCTGGTACCCTCACCATGACCCGCAAAGCCCCAATCTGTGAGATTAGGGGTCTCGGCGTGGAAGCCCTTGACTGCGAAGGGCGAGTGGTCACTCTGGAATTTCCTAAACTATTTATTGTGAACGCCTACGCACCAAATTCGCAAAAGAATCTGCAACGGCACCAGTTCCGCACCGAATGGGATGAAGCGTTCAGGGGGTATGTGTGCAGTCTGGCGGAGGAAAAGCCTGTTGTCGCCTGTGGAGACTTCAATGTGGCTATGTCGGACATTGACATTTACCCAGAAAATCTTCGGCAGTATTGGGCGCAGATGGGATATGCGTCTGATGAGCGGTCTAACCTCGAAACCCTGATGGAGAGCGGTTTCACCGATGCCTTTCGTTACCTTTACCCTGACAGGGAAGGGGCTTACACCTGGTGGAGCAACCGACTGAAAAAACGGGAGCAGAATCGCGGCTGGCGGCTCGACTACTTCTTCCTCTCAGATGGGCTTGTCTCGCGGCTGGTCGATGTAGCACACCTGACGGACATTCTTGGCTCCGACCACTGCCCAATTCTGATGGAGCTTGACCTATAATGGGCATTGAATTCACAGATGAGCAGTTGGGAAAACTGTGGGACGATATCGACTGGCCCGCTGCCGAGGAAAAGCTGAGACGCTGGCAGGGGGAGTTGACAAAGGCGGCTTTTCGCAAGGACAGTAAAGCCGTGGGCGACATACAAAAACGCATCGTCAGAGACATGGACATCAAGTGCCTCGCTGTCCGGCACGTTGCCAACTCAGGCTCCGGCCCTGGGGTGGACGGTGTTCGATGGCGCACCCCAGGCCAGATGATGAGGGCGGCAATGCGCCTGACCTCAAAGGACTACCATGCACAGCCTTTGCGCCAGATCAACATCATATCGAAGAACACGGGCAAGGAGCGCAAGTCCGGGATACCGACCTACTTTGACCGGGCCATTAATGTCCTCTATGGATACTCCTTCATCCCCGTGGCAGAGGCCCAGGCAGAGAGGAAGTCCTTTGCTTTCCGTCCGGGCCGCTCAACGCAAGATGCCCAAGCCTATGTGCTGGAGAGCCTCAAAGGAAACAATGCGCCGAGCGTGGTGGTCTGCGGGGACATCAAGGCATACTTTTCGCATATTCACCATTCTTGGCTCTTAGAAAATGTTCCGATGGACAAGAAGGTGCTGCGGGAGCTGCTCTCCGTTGGGATAGTGTTTGCCGGAGAGCTGTTCCCAGCAGAGGGCGAAGGTATCTCTGAGGGAGCCAACCTATCCCCATATCTGGGGAATTATGTGCTGGATGGTCTGCAAAAATACATCTACCGCGGGCTGTTTGGAACAGAATACCCAGATGACTTTGCAAACGGAAATCTGATTAGGTTTGCGGATGATATCCTCATAACGGTACGCACCCGTACTGATGCGGAAAGGGTCATCGAATTGCTCTCCAGCTTTCTTGCTGAACGGGGCCTGACACTCTCCAAGGAGAAAACACACATCCGCACTGTTGACGAGGGCTTTGATTTCCTTGGGCAGACGTTCATCAAGAAGAACGGCTTTATCTATTCTTACCCTTCAGAGCGGGCCGTCCAAAGGATCATCACCAACTTGAAAGAGACGATTCAGACCTTTCGGAAGTCCCAGCGTGACCTTATCATTCTGGTCAATCAAAAACTGCGTGGCTGGGCAAATTACCATCGTTACAGCGATGCACGAGACGCATTCAAACGGGTCGATGCCGCCGTGCAAGCCGCTCTGCTTGAGGCCGCTTTCGCTAAACACCCCAAGCTGGCGAAAAAAAAGGTAATCGACAGATACTGGTACAAAGAGGCAGATGGTCGCCACTGCTATGCTTTGCCGGAAGATAAAAGCGTCCGTGTCATCCGGCTGGCGGACACCCTGCTTCTGGAACACGCAAAAATCAAAACAAATGCAAATCCATTCCTTGATACGGACTACATTGACCACCGCACCCATGCCAGCGATATCAGGAATGTTAATGGGAAGTATCGGGCCGTGTGGGAGCGGCAGGGTGGCATCTGTTTCTACTGCGGTCGCCCGATTTTGGTAGACCAACCCCGCACGGTGGTGCAGATAGACCTCTCCCGGCCTCCATCGATAAAAAACTCCGCTTATATCCACAAAATCTGTGAGCAGAGCAGTTTTGAGGTTTATAGGACGATGGAGGATATTGGAGCCATGACACCCTATGACGTTATGGCAGCTCTGGGAGAAATCGAGGCGGCTCCGCCAAAGGGGACGAGGCAAAAGAAGGAAATCCCGGAGAACTGGAAGCATATTAAACTGAAGCAG
Organism: uncultured bacterium; assembly: GCA_947643715.1. GTDB lineage: Bacteria > Bacillota > Clostridia > Oscillospirales > Oscillospiraceae > Enterenecus. Next base: position 60,370 of record CANRXB010000008.1, on the reverse strand, counting down.
TATTTTGCTGCCTGTACTGCTGCCTCGGTAACTCTGACATTCAAGGAAATTGAAAAAATTGATGGTAGACCACTGCCAGCATCCGCAAGGAAGAATAAGGACTGGTGGTATCCACGGCAGAACTGCAACATGATGGCGGAGGCATGGCTGACCGAGGGCTATTCGCTCAAGTACATCAACTTTGAAAAGGGCAAAATCCAACTGGTCCGGGATGAGCTGGGCCGCTCAAAACTGGAGATTCCCAAAGCCCTGACATCACAGAAGTTACCAGACAATGCAGTTTTCGAGTTACAGCAGCACATGGCCTACATCATCAAAAAGTACCAGCTTTAACCATTCAACCCCAGAATGGGCCGGACAAAATCAGTCCGGCCTTCCTTTTTTGCCTTTGAGAATTACTCAAAAAATCGCAACCTTTTACTTGACTAATCGGCCCTTTAGAGTGATAGATAGACTACCCCGAAAGGAAAGGAGGATGGCCCATGCGCATCCGTATTATTCCCAGAAAAAACCGAAATTCCGGCAAACGGCTCCGAGTTTGTGCCTACGCCCGCGTGTCCACAGCTACCGAGGAGCAGGAGGATTCACTGGTGAACCAGACCGCATACTACCAGCAGCTCATCAGCGATAACCCTGCTTGGGAGTTCGCTGGGGTGTACAGTGACGAAGGGATAACGGGCTATAAAGAAAACCGCCCTGGTTTTCAGCAGATGCTCCAAGATGCACGGCGCGGGAAGTTCGACATGGTGCTGGTCAAGAGCATCTCTCGGTTTGCCAGAAACACCTACACCCTGCTGGATGCCACACGCGAGTTGAAGGCCCTGGGTATCTCGGTGTTCTTCGAGTTACAGAATATCGACACCCTCTCCGCCTCCGGGGAGTTGATGCTCACCATCAAGGGGGCCTTCGCCCAGGCTGAGAGCGAGAGTGCCAGCCAGGGCGCAAGGATGATGTACCGGCACAAATTCGCCCAGCAGATTCGCACAGCCGCTTCGGAGCGCACCTACGGCTTCTGCGCTGACAGGGCGGGAAACCTCTGTGTCAAAGAGGACGAGGCCCAAGTGGTGAGGCTGATGTTCGACCTCGCTGCGAGGGGAGTGTGGGCCTCGAAAATCAAAGCCTATCTCAACAAAAATAATATCCCGGCCCCCAAAGGTGGGAAATGGGATGATACTGGTGTCGCCCGTGTACTTCGGAATGAGATGTACAAGGGCGATTTAGTTTTGCAGAAAACGGTCAAAGACAGCCGCCGCATCAGCCATCCGAACCGTGGGGAGCAAGACCAGTGGTACATCAAGCACAACCACGATGCCATCGTCCCTCCCGATCTCTGGGATGAAGTCCAGGCCGTCCTTGCCCAGCGGAGAGAACACCTGGACAACCCTCTACCTCCCCCTCCTTCTCAACCCCGCTCCTGCCGCACCCACTACCCCATGACCGGGAAACTGTTCTGCCCTTACTGCGGCGAGAGGCTTATCCACAAATGGAGCAACGGTCGCCGGGAGTATTGGGCTTGCAAGACCAACATCAAGGTGTCGGCTGCGGCCTGCAAGGGCATCTGGCTCCCAGCGGAGGTTACGTTAGCTTGGGGGGAGTTCGATGAGCCAGTGACCGTTATCCCCTACGATGACGAGTTCGGGATGCATCGGTTCACCGCCCTCCCCAAAGACGAATACGAGGCATTCAGCGAGTGCCAATATGGAAAGGAAGATGATTTATGCCAAGAGTAAGCACACCAACCAGAGAAGTCCTTCACATCCCTGCGAGGCCAGAAACCCGCAACCGTGCCGCCACCCGACAGCACAGAATCCGCCTTGCTGCCTACTGCCGCGTTTCCACTGAGCAAGAGGATCAGCTCCTGAGTTTTGAAAACCAGAAGGAGTATTTCCTCGACTATGCTCGGCGGCACCCGGAGTATGAACTGGTGGACATCTACCCCGACCGTGGCATTACCGGCACGAACACCCGCCACCGAGAGGAGTTCCACCGCATGATTGCCGACTGCAAGGCCGGAAAAATTGACATGGTCATTACGAAGTCGATTAGCCGGTTCGCCCGGAACACCCAGGATTGCCTAAAGTACACACGGCTGCTCAAAGACCTGGGCATCGGGGTGGTGTTTGAGAAGGAGGGAATCAACACCCTGGACGGCTCCGGCGAGTTGCTTTTCACGATCCTCTCCTCGCTGGCCCAGGACGAGAGCCGCTCCATCTCGGAGAACACCACCTGGGGTATCCGCTACCTGTTCACCCAAGGGGTGCTGCATCTCAACACCAACCGCTTCCTCGGCTATGACAAGGACAAGGATGGGAGGCTGGTGGTAAACCCGGAGCAGGCCGCTATTGTTCGCCGCATCTACGCTGAGTTCATGGACGGCAACGGCCCTGGGGTGATTGCTCGGCGGCTCCGGGAGGAGGGAGTTCCCGGAGTCATGGGAGAGCCGAAGTGGTGTGTGTCCACCATCATGGGCATCCTCCGCAATGAGAAGTACACCGGCGATGCGTTACTCCAAAAGACCTATACCGCCGACTACCTCAGTAAAAAGACAGTCAAGAATAATGGCGAGGTTGACCAGGTTTGGGTCAAGCACAACCACGAGGCCATCATCCCCAAGGATTTGTGGGACATCGTCCAGATGGAGATCGAGCGGCGGAGCCTTTACCTGGACGCTGGGCAGCTCCGAACCAGTGGTCGCTACACGGACGAGCAGCCCTTCTCCACCAAGGTGTTCTGCGGAAAGTGTGGTCGGCTTTTCCGCAGACGGACGCTGACCCGCCTCAACGCCAAGAAAATCGTCTGGATGTGTTCCAGTTACTATGAGGTGAAGGGAGTGCCTGGTTGCGGCTGTGAGAAGATCGAGGAGCGGGCCTTACATCAAGCCTTCGTGGATGCCTGGAACTATCTCCTGGCATACAGGGAGAAGTACCTCCCGGAGTGGGAGCGGACAGTCGAGTGCGCCGATGAGAACGCACTCCTGGCCTACCGCGCAGAGCAGCTCATTAACCTCACCGCCGATGCCGAGCCACTGACCGGGCTTGACACCGCCATCGTGAACAAGGTGCTGGAACGCTGCCTCGTTCACCCTGACGGGAGCATCGACTTCTTCCTGCTCGATGGCACCGAGCTTCGGGCCAAGGACATAACCTGACACCAGCAACCCAAGACGGGGGCGACCTTCCAGTGCAACGCTGGCGGTCGCCCCCGTTTTGCTGTCAGCCTTTTCAGTATTTGGTTCTGGGCATGAAATTGAATCAATAAGGGCTGGATTTGTGTGGTTGCACTGGCCTTGACATGACCTTTGTGCGGTGATATGATTGATTAACGCTGGATGGTAGAATTATTCCATATCTCTTCACTGGGGGTGGGCGCTGATGAGCATCGATGAACTGTTTTCCGAGTATGAGAGCCAAACCGGGTATTCATCTTCCTACGGTTATGATGATCACACAGATAGAGGTAGCGATTATGACGATGACTATTCTTGCAGGAATCGCCATACTGATGAAGGTAATGATCACGATGATGATTGGTATTGCCGTGATACCCACACAGATGATGATTGGTATGACGACCATGAAGACCATGATGACTATACGGATACTCAACACGAAGATACCCATGATGACTACGATGATTACACCGATACAAAGCACGAGGATTCGCACGATGACTACTGAGGCCCTGGAATGAAGAATAAAATTAATCTCTTGGTAATGCCCACGGATTGCTGTAACATGAATTGCGTTTATTGTTTCCATAGTAGTTTCCACGAAAAAGAGGGAAGAATGAGTGGTGAGACACTACGTAGGTTGTATGACATTACTTTTGCCTGCTATCAAAATGTGCTCATCATTTGGCATGGCGGAGAACCTCTCTGCATGGGTAAATCTTTTTTTGAAGAAGCCTTACAGCTACAAACGTCATACCCTGGTGTTCATGTAATAAATCGGATGCAGAGCAATTTGACTCTTCTTACCGATGATATGGCAGATTTTCTATGTAGCAGCCATATCGGGGTGGGGAGCTCATTTGATGGGATAAACAATGAGTATTTAAGAGGAGACTCCGAAAGGATATTAGCTGGACGGGAAAAACTTCTGAGCCGCGGGAAAGCCTGCGGTTTCATCATGGTTTTGTCCCGAAAAAATGTGGACACTCTCATTGAAAGTTATGAATTATTTAAACGTCTAAACGCCAATTATAGTATCAACCCCTATGTTCACACTACAGCAGTGAATGATTCTGAATTGGCTCTGGATGCATCACATACAATTCAGCGGCTACAAGAATTCTTTGATTACTGGATTGCAGATGCAAAATGCAACGTCCATGTGGACTACTTTGAAAGAATCCTTAAATTCATCATTTTTGGGAAAAAGAGTGTTTGTAAATATACGTCATGTCTTGGCAAGTGGTTAGGCATAAGATATGATGGAAGCATTGTTCCATGTAATCGATACTTTCCGGATGAGTTTGGCCTGGGGAGCATTTGGGATTACGACAAATTATCCGATGCGTTCCAATCCGATGGTTTTCGCCGCCTTCTTGAGGGCGCAATCGAACGGCGATACAAATGCCAAAACTGTGAAGTGTTTCCTTTCTGTGCTGGTGGTTGCAACAATGTGGCGTTAAACGAGGGCGGAATTACCGAAAACGGCGGTTCAACCTGCAAGATTACCAAAGGGATTTATTCATACATTAAGACCTATCTCTCAGACTCCGAAGATCACCGTTTGGCTGACCGACAAGCTAACCCGATGATTAGGCGCCTTATCTCAAATAAGGGATACTAACAAGTGTAATCACAGCAATGGGGCGACCTACCAGTTCAACGCTGGCGGTCGCCCCCTTTTCTTCGTTATCAGCCCCCTCTCATCCGGGCCTGCCTCGCTTACTCCTCAGTGGCCTCGCCCTTTTTCTTATGCTCCCCACGGGCATACGGCACACCCTTCTTCAAGTCGAAGATGATGGCCTTGTCCGTCTTGCTGTAGGTGCCGGGGACCTTGTATTTCTTGCTGGGGTCCCACTCCGGCATGACCGCCCGGATGGTCTCCACCAGCTTGCTGTTCTGGTACAGCACCGCCAACGCGCCCTGCTCGTCCTTCTCCTTGGAGAAGGCGACCTTCTGCGGGTCCTTCTCGGTGGTCACCTGGATGGCCAGCTTCTTGGAGCCGCTGTCCAGCAGGTAGTGGACGAACGGCGCGTACTCCAACGCCTCCACGATGCCCCGCGTCTGCCGGAGCTTGGTCGGCTCGATGATGAGGGACATGGGTGGGACGTGCTTCACGATCTCGATGACCTCGAACTTGCTCAACATGGACATAATCAATTCTCCTTTTCTTCGCTTTGAATGTTCAGTGCGGACAGGACCTTCGTCCAGTCCTTTCGGCTCCAGTGGGGGTCAAGGACGACAAAGCCCTTCAAACGTCCCCGCTTGATAGTGGTGATTGCCAGCCGCTCGATGGGCTTGTCCTTCCTCGTCCGCCCGCGCCTGCGGCTGCGGTCAGAGAGCATGGCTTGCACCTTGTCCCAATCGCTCCGCTCGATGATGGCGGGGTGGTGGTCGCGGACGATGTACTTCCGCTCCTGGCCCCGGTTCTTGACCACCTTATGGTCGAGGAAATCTGGGGTGACGGTCTTCTGATTGATAACATCCCCACAGTATTTTTCATTTCGGAGGATGTTGTAAACGCTCCCTACTGGCCACACCTCAAGGCCCTTCACGGTCGGCACCTGGGCGGCGGTCAGCATAGCGGCGATTTCTTTCACCGATACCCCGTCAAGGTAGTTGGCGTAGATGAATCTCACGGTATCAGCCTCGTCCGGCACAATGAACATATTCCCTTTCTCATCGGTGTCATAGCCGAGCAAGGCCCAGGTCGGAGCAAGCGTCATGCCTTTGGCAAAACGCCTCTTGTACGACCATTTGATGGCCTCCGACTTGTTTTCCGACTCACCCTGTGCAACGCTGCTCAACAGGGCAAGCATGGCGTCAATGCCCCTATCCAGTGTGTTCAGATGCTCGTCCTCAAAGAGGATTCCAACTGGCGGGTCGAGTTTCTTAAGCTGCCGGATGTAGGACAGGCAATCGAGGGTGTTCCTCGCAAAGCGGCGGATGTCCTTCGTGATGATGAGGTCGATTCTTCCCTCCTTGCAAGCCTCGATCATCTCCTTGAACTGTTTCCTCTTGGCGACACTCGTACCAGAAATGCCCTCGTCTGCAAAAGTGCCTACATACTCCCAGCCGGGGTGGTTTTGGATGTAATTCTCATAATACTGCACCTGCAACTCGTAGCTCCCGGTCTGGCTGGCCTGGTCGGTGCTGACGCGGCAGTAAGCAGCCACACGCAGCACCCTTGGCACCTCCGGCTCAAGATCATAAGTCGCTGGTATGATTTCGACCTTCACCTCGCCAGAGAACGCCTCCTGGACCTTTTTGCGTACTGCGTCCTTTCGCTCCTGCTTGGACGGCCCTGCGGTCTTCCCCTTCTTTTTCCCTTTCATTCAATCACCTCCCTCCCCGCATATAAACCGATGCGTAGGGGCGCAAAAATGCGCCTGTTTATTATACTTGACGGAAGGGAAGGGGGCCTTCCACAAAAGAAAAAAAGCCGTTTCCACGGCCTCAGAAGTTTTGACTTTTTATGATAGGTTGTGCTATAATTAGCTGACTATTGTCTAACCATAGTACACATTCTCTCATATATGCACTGACATCATAGATTGGAAGGAGAAAAGAAGCTATGCAAACACTTATTGTCGTTTACAAGAACAGGGATGAAATGGCAATCAACCAGCTTCGCAAGCTATTGGAAACCGATGATGACCATGAAGATAGGATTGTCGGTGTCGAAGATGGTAGTGTCGAAATCGTGCCGTGGACCGAGAAAGTCTGGATTCAAAATAAGGAGGCGGGAACGATAAAGTCTAAGGTCTTGCTCATTGATGATATTAAGGGTAGTGACCAGTTGTCGCCTATAATGGACATTAAGTATGACAAATATGGCATCATCTACGGTTGGGCGGGTTCTCAGGCTCTTTTGACGATTGATGAAAAAGCCCTAAAGAAGAAAGAGAACTACGAGAAATTCTTGGCTGAATTACGCACTAAAGTTAAAAATGGGGTGACCAAGAAGGAAAAGAAGCTGGGGTTAAATAAACGAACCGTGGGGAAGGGATTAGCGACCGCTTTCTTGCCTTTTGTCTGGCCAGCTTTCGCTGCCAGCTTGATAAAAGACGGGTTTGATGATGGGAAAATCGTTCGCCAGCAAATGCTGATGCTTGGCATGAATGAGCTGTACTACAACCACCTCGACCAATTTTTGAAGGGATAAGCCATGGTTGTTACTGAAGCGGTGAAAGAGGGCTGGGATTTCTATTCTAAGTATGGGGGAGCCGCAGTGGGTGCCGATGCCGGAGCTGCATACGTTGGACGAGTAGAAGATGCCATCCAAGCCCTAAACGATGAGATTAACGCTTTCTCAACAAACAATCAAGCGGCAGAACAACTAAAAGGATTCATAGCCGAGGCATGGCATAGCGGAACCTTTAACATAAATGCCGCTTTGCGAGATTCTGTAGCTAAAGCCGTTAGGGAGGGCGATAACGGTCACGCTTCTGTTGATGTTACCCTTCATGCGGCTGACGGATCAAAGGTCCCCTTTAGTCTGAAATATTATGGCAGCGGGAAGGGCTCTAAGGGTTCAGCCGCAATGCAGGCCAAAAATGTGATCGAAGCCTATCATGAGTACTTAAGCAAACCCAGAGCTGGAAGCCCGATGACTTTTGAGGAGTACATCGCACGATACGGCTACCCCAATGAGACTCAAGAGTTACTCAAATCCGTCTATTATGGGCAAGGTCGCATCATTCCTTCAGATCAAATGGATGATGCGATTGCCTACCTCACCCGGAAAATGAATGAGGAACTTGGCAAAGAAGGACCGAATCGTGCTGCTGTCTACCAGAACTATAAAGAAACCCTCGAAAGGCTAAGTGACAGGATCAAAGCCAGTGATGGCACGGAGTCCATTCCTTTGACGAAGGATGAATCCGAGGCTATTGCTGCCCTGGCAAAAGAAGAGGACTTTGATGCTGCAAATTTTGGAATCAGCTTAGATTTGATTACCAGAGAGTACATTTTTAAGCAGGCCCTTAAAGCAGGTTATACGTCTGCCGTCATTACGTTTGTCCTTCAAATGGCTCCTGAGATATTCAAAGCCATTGACTACCTGATAAAAAATGGCGAGATAGATATTGCCCAGCTTAAGCGGTCTGGCTGGACAGCTATATCGGCTTCCGCAACAGGGTTTATCCGAGGCTCCGTTTCATCTGGCTTGACCATCGCCTGCCAAGCGGGAAAACTTGGCAAAGCATTCATGGGTGCTGATAGCACAGTAATTGGTGCAATAACTGTCATAGTTATGGATGCCATGAAATACAGCTTTAATGTTGCCTGCGGGAAAAGCACTCCTGGACAGATGGGCTACGCATTGACCAAAGAAGTCATAGTTTCCGCTGCGGCTATCGGTGGAGGGCTTGCTCTCCAGCCAGTAATCCCCGTGGTCGGTTATCTGTTAGGGAGCTTCCTTGGCAGTGTTGCAGCGAGCGTCACACTTGAGGTAGGCGAAAAGGTGTTTTTATCCTTCTGCGCGGATTCCGGCTTCACCTGTTTCGGGCTTGTTGACCAGAATTACGAATTGCCGCCCGATATTCTGGAGTACATAGGCTTAGATGTTATCAAAATTAAGGAAAAGGATATTGCGCGTTGTGAAATCCCAAGGGTATCTTTAGAGCGTGTCTCTATAGGCAAGGTTGAATACAGCACAATAAGCATCAAGGTGATGAAACGCGGTGTAGTTGGGGTCAACAAAATTGCCTATGTCATGTGAAAACGAGGGGGGGGGGGGGGTAAAGTCCCCGGCTCGGTGCTGCCACAGGCGTTTTGCTAATTGGTATCTCATGCAGAGTTAGGCGGGGGTGTTGTTCCTGGACGAGCTGCCCGAGTTCCATTCCGACGTGCTGGAGGTCCTGCGCCAGCCCCTGGAGGACGGGGAGGCCCAGATCTCCAGGGTGTCCGGCTCGGTGACCTACCCCAGCCGGTTCATGCTGGTGTGCGCCATGAACCCTTGCAGATGCGGCTGGTACGGCCATCCGTCGGGCCGGTGCACCTGCTCGGAGCAGTCGGTGCGCCGCTACCTGTCCCGGCTGTCCGGGCCCATGCTGGACCGCATCGACATCTGCGTGGACGTGCCCGCTTTGGATTACGACGAGCTGTCCGGCGCGGGCGCTCCGGCGGAGAGCTCTGCCGTCATCCGGGCGCGGGTGAACGCCGCCCGGGCGGTCCAGACCGCCCGGTTCGGGCCGGACGGCCCCGCCTGCAACGCCCAGCTCGGCCCCCGCGAGCTGCGGGACCACTGCAAGCTGGACGGGCCCTGCCAGCAGCTCATCCGCGGCGCCTTCGAGCGTCTGGGCCTCACCGCCCGGGGGCACGACCGCATCCTGCGGGTGGCCCGCACCATCGCCGACCTGGATGGGGAGGCGGACATCGCCGTCCACCATCTGGCGGAGGCGCTGCAATACCGGCCCCCGGAACACCTCAGGATCTGAGGGCGGTGCTCACGACGAAAAAAGCGCTCCCCCCGCCGTCACGGCAGGGGGAGCGTCTTTTCATGTTCAGGCGGCAGCGCCGGGCAGAAGGCAGATCACCAGGGTGAGGACCATGAACACGATGGCCACCCATTTGGTCATCTTGGCCAGGCGTGCGTCTGCGGACTTGGCTTTGTTCTTGGACAGGAACGTGTCTGCGCCGCCGGCGATGGCTCCGGACAGGCCGGCGCTCTTCCCGGACTGGAGCATCACGATGGCGATGAGGACCAAGGCCACGATGAAATAGATGATGGACAGAATGAGCTGGGGCGTGGTCATTTGACTCAGATCCTTTCGGTGATGACGTCGTATCAGCGGGCAGTGCCCGCACAGGTGTTAGATATGATACCACACCCGGTCCCGGATTGCAAGTCCCTTTTTCTCCGCTCCCGCCCCCGGCGGGCCGATCCCGGTCCCGTCCGGCCCTTATTTGTGATAGAGCTGGTTGCTCTGATACCGCGGCGTGCAGGTCAGGCGCAGGCCCAGCTTGGCGTAGGTGGAGCTGTCCGCAGCGGTTAGGATGACGGAGGAGTGGGCCTCGCAGTCCCGGAGCAGCTCCAGGCTGTCCAGCGCCTGCGCCGCCAGGGGCACCGTGGCGGTGGAGATGGCCAGGGCGATGAGGACCTCATCGCTGTGCAGCCGGGGGTTTCGGCTCCCCAAGTGCCCCACCTTCAGGGCCTGGATCGGCTCGATGGCCTCCCGGGAGATGAGGTGGACCGCGTCGTCGATCCCCGCCAGCATCTTCAGCGCGTCCAGCAGGGCCGCTGCGGCGGCCCCCATGAGGTCGGAGGTCTTGCCCGCGATGACCCGCCCATCCGGGAGCTGGATGGCGGCGGCGGGCTCTCCCGTCTGCTCCGCGCGCTCCTCGGCCGCGGCGATGACGGGGCGCAGCTCGGGCCCGGCCTGGGCCTGCTTCATCAGCAGCTCCAGCTTGTAGACGATCTCGTCGCTGCCCTGCCCCCGGCGGCGGTCGCACAAAGCGGCGTGATACCGCCGGACGATCTCCTGCCGGGCGGCGTCGCACACCGCCTCGCCGTCCACGATGCACCGCCCGGCCATGTTCACCCCCATGTCCGTGGGGGACCGGTAGGGGCTCTCCCCCATGATCTCCCGGAACATGGCCTGGAGCACCGGGAACACCTCCACGTCCCGGTTATAGTTCACCGTGGTCTCCCCATACGCCTGGAGGTGGAAGGGATCGATCATGTTCACGTCGTTCAGGTCGGCGGTGGCCGCCTCATAGGCCAGGTTCACAGGGTGCTTCAGCGGCAGGTCCCAGACGGGGAAGGTCTCGAACTTGGCGTACCCTGCCCGAACGCCCCGCTTGTGGTGGTGGTAGAGCTGGGACAGGCAGGTGGCCATCTTCCCCGAGCCGGGCCCGGGGGCCGTGACCACCACCAGGGGCCGGGCGGTGTCGATATAGTCGTTGCGGCCGAAGCCTTCGTCGGACATGATCCGCTCCACGTCGTGGGGATAACCGGGGATGGGGTAGTGGAGGTACACCTTCACCCCCAGCGCGTCCAGCCGCCGCCGGAAGGCGTCCGCCGCGCTCTGCCCGGCGTACTGGGTGATCACCACGCCGCCCACGTACAGCCCCTTCCCCTGGAACTCGTCGATGAGGCGCAGCACGTCCTCGTCGTATGTGATGCCCAAGTCCCCCCGGAGCTTGTTCTCCTGGATGGCGGTGGCGTTGATGGCCACCACCACCTCCACGCTGTCCCGCAGCTCCATCAGCATCCTGATCTTGCTGTCCGGAGCGAAGCCGGGCAGCACCCGGGCGGCGTGGTTGTCGTCGAACAGCTTGCCGCCGAACTCCAGGTACAGCTTGCCCCCGAACTGGGCGATGCGCTCCCGGATCTTGGCGGACTGCGTGTCCAGATACCGTTGATTGTCGAATCCGATCTTGTTTGACATGATGTTTCGGGGCCGCATCGCGCCGAGCCGCGTCCCCCTTCCCCCTCTCTTCCTGCTCGCTCCTTTGAATCTTAGCACAATACGGCCCGCTCGGCAAGTCAAAATACGTCCTCCCCACCCAGGGGAGGGCGGGGACCGGCGTCCCCTGGCCGTGGACAAAGCGCGCCCGGTGTGATATGATGAGGGCCCTGCGGCCGCAGGCTGCGGGACGATATCATGAGCGAAAGGTCGTGATCCTGATGGCAAGATCCTTGGAACGGAGCCCCGCCGTAAAGATCGTCCTGGCCGTCCTGGCCGTCTTGCTGGTACTGGCTCTAGGGGCCCTGGCTTTCGCCGGGAACTACATGTTCACCTTCGCCCTGGATCCCCACGCCCCCGGCGGCATGATCGGCGGGGACCAGGGATCGGTGCTGGAGGGAGACGCCGCATGGCTCCAGGACAGCAGCGAGGACCGCTGGCTCACCAGCCGGGACGGCCTGACCCTCCATGGGCTCTACGTCCCCCAGGAGGGCAGCCACCGGTACGCCGTGCTGTGCCACGGCTACGGCAGCGTCCCCCAGACCATGGGCGCCAGCGCCGTCCGCTTCCACGACATGGGCTTCCACGTCCTGGCCCCCGCCGCCCGGGCCCATGGACGCAGCGAAGGCAGATATGTCAGCATGGGCTGGCTGGAGCGCGAGGACATCGTGGACTGGGTGGGCACCATCACGGCCCAGGACCCGCAGGCCGAGATCGTGCTGTTCGGCATCTCCATGGGCGGGGCCACGGTGATGATGACCGCCGGGGAGGAGCTGCCCGCCAATGTGAAGTGCATCATCGAGGACTGCGGTTACTCCTCCGTATGGGACGAGTTCGCCGTCCAGCTCCAGGACATGTTCGGCCTGCCCACCTTCCCTGTGCTGGACGCGGCTTCCCTGGTGTGCCAGATCAGGGCGGGCTACAGCTTCAAGCAGGCGTCGGCCGTGGAGCAGTTGGAAAAAGCCTCCCTGCCCATGCTCTTCATCCACGGGGAGGAGGACGCGTTCGTCCCCTACTCCATGCTGGACGTGGTGTACGGCGCCTGCGCCAGCCCGGAAAAAGAGCGGCTGTCCGTCCCCGGCGCGGCCCACGGCGAGGCGGCCTCCGCCGACCCGGAGCTGTACTGGTCCACCGTGGAGGCGTTCCTGGCCAAGCATATGGGCTGATCCGGGCCCCGGCCCACAAAAAAAGCGTCCGTCCGCAGATCGCTGCGGGCGGACGCTCTTTCTTTCTCACTCCTGGACCGTATAGGCGATATAGGTGAGGTGATCGCCCAGACGCTCCAGGTTGGACACCAGGTTGATGAACACCCCACTGGACTCCGCCCGGCACTCCCCCTGGTTCAGCCGCTGGATGTGGCGGTCGATGAGGCGCTTGCGCATGGCGTCCACCTCTTCCTCCATCTGGTCGATCTGGGGCAGCAGTCCCGCGTCCCGCTCCAGCACCGCCCGTTTGGTGAGCGTGTACAGCGTCTCGATGCGCTCCACCATCACGTCGAGCTCCTCCTTCACGCTGTCGGAAAAGTCCAGGCCGCCGTCGATGGACCGCTGGGCGTACTTGGTGAGGTTGTCCGCGATCTCCGCCACACGCATGATGTCGCCCAGGTTGCTGTGGAGGTTGGATATGCTCCGCTCGTCGGCCAGCTTGCTCTTGGCGGACAGGCGGATCAGATAGTCCGTCATGGCCTGGCTGATGCCGTTGGCCCGGTCGATGAGCTGGTGGGTGGGGGCGATGAGGGCCTTGTCCTTCCCCGCGAAGGAGCGGTAGCCGGTGCGGAACGCCTCCATAGCGGTGTCGGACAGCCGGACCTGCTCCTTCTCGAGCTGGGAGATGGCCAGGGACGCGGAGGACAGCATACGCTCGTCCAGGTAGGTGGGGACGGGCTCGGCCTGCTTCTCCCGGATGAGCAGCTCCGACACCTTGACGAACCCCCTGCACAGCGGCAGGAACAGGATGGTGCCGGTGACGTTGAAGAAGGTGTGGAACATGGCGATCTGGGTGGCGGGCGCGGGGAACCACTGCCGGAAGGTGACCTCCATGAAGCTCGGCCAGAACAGCAGCACCACGAAGAAGATCGCCGATCCCAGCGTGTTGAACATCAGATGGATCAGTCCCGCCCGCCGTGCGTTGGTCCCGGCGGTGGCGGAGGACATCAGGGCGGTGACGCAGGAGCCGATGTTGGTGCCCAGGACGATATACAGCACCTCGTTGCCGCCGGAGCCGATGGTCAACCCGGCCACCGACATGGCGATGATCACCGAGGTGGTGGCCGAACTGGACTGGACCAGCGCGGTGAGGAAGATGCCGATGAGGAACAGCAGGAACGGGTCGGTGACCACTTCGAACAGGCCCTGGATGGCGTCCCGGTTGACTTTCATGGCGTCCGACATCAGGGCCAGTCCGATGAAGATCAGCCCCAGGCCGGATAGGATGGCCCCGGTCTTTTTCAGGCCGTCCCGCTTGCATACCATGCTCATCATGATCCCCACGAACACCAGGATCTGGATATAGGTGGTGACGGGGAACGCGCTCAACGCGGCGATCTGTGCGGTGACGGTGGTGCCGATGTTGGCGCCCATGATCATGGCCGCCGCCTGATACAGATCCATGACGCCCACGTTGACGAAGCCCACGATGAGCACCGTGGTCACGCCGGAGCTTTGGATCAGCGCCGTGGCCGCAGCGCCGATCCCCACGTTCACCAGACGCTTGTCCGCCGTCCTTCCGAACAGCTCCTTGATCTTCCCTGTGGCGAGCTGCTCGATGTTGGCGGTGAGCTGGTGCACGCCTACCAGGAACACTCCCGTCCCGGCCAGCAGCTTGACGATGAACATCGATAATCGCGCAAGGTCCATCCGATCCCCTCGTTTCTATCGTATTTTCCAGGATATCATGGCGGGAGACAAAAAAACGAGGCTTTGCTGTCGTTCCCGCAGCAAAGTCTCGCCACTTCATCACCGGACCGAATCGTGAGATCGTACTGACGGCACGGTGAACACAGACTGGTCCATGCAGGCTACTCCCTTTGATACTCCAATATATATCCTATTTCCAGCCGATCGTCAATCCTTTCTTTTCTCCCCGCCCCAGGAGCAGGCCCATCCCGAGCGCTGCCGGCAGCAGGAAGCAGGCGATGGTCAGGGCCAGCCCTCCTTCGCAGCCCAAGATCTCTTCCAGCATCCCGCCGCAGGTCCTTTGGACGAAAAGGATTAGATACATGTTGCGCATCAGGGACGTCAGTATGCCCCACACCGTCAGCACGGCCACGATCCCAACAGGCCCCGGCCGGGCAGCATAGGGGGCGATCCGCCCCATCGCCAGCCAGTACAGACAGATCGGCACGCCGCAGGCTATCCACTCCCACAACGGTGTGTGCCCCAACAGTTGGAGCTGGATACCCATAGCCAGCAGGATGAGCACGACCAGCATGACGAGCACGGAGAACAAAGCAGCTATCGTCTGCGCCAGCAGCAGCCACAGGAACAGCAATAAAGAGCTTTTCAGTTCGCGCAGGATCCTTGTTTTCGTATGGATGCCCCCTTTCAGTGAATACTTTTGTACAGACTGACGGGCTTGCCCCCATCGCGCTCCTCAGATCCCGGTCTGTCACTGCGATTGTATCATGACCAGCCTTGAGTTTCAAGCCGCGATCCGTGAGATCGCCAGATCTTCAGGCTGACGACATGGAAGGTAAAAGTGACTATGCCTGCCGCACCTTGCATTCCTGCCCCAAGATATGTTAAGATAGGGGATCGATATCATACCCCCTGGGAGGAGCGCCGTATATGAAGATCGGCAATGTGGAGCTGGACACCAAGCTGGCCCTGGGCCCCATGGCCGGGGTCACCGACCTGGCCTTCCGAACCGTGTGCCGGGAGATGTCCGGCTGTTACACCGTGTCCGAGATGGTGAGCGCCAAGGCCCTGTGCTACGGCGACAAAAAGACCCCCGTCCTGCTGGAGCTGGGGAAGGACGAGCACCCCGCCGCCGTCCAGATCTTCGGCAGCGACGAGCCCTTCATGGAGAAGGGCGCCGCCTTAGCCCTGGAGCGGTCCGGGGCGGACGTCATCGATATCAACATGGGCTGCCCCGTCCCCAAGATAGCCAACTCCGGGGACGGCTCCGCCCTCATGCGCGACCCAGACAAGGCGGAGCGGGTGGTCCGGGCGGTGGTCCGGGGCGCGGCCGGGACGCCGGTCACCGTGAAGTTCCGCCTGGGCTGGGACAAGGGCAGCATCAACTGCGTGGAGTTCGCCCGACGCATGGAGGACGCGGGCGCGGCCGCTGTGGCGGTCCACGGCCGTACCAAGACCCAGATGTACTCCGGCTCCGCCAACTGGGACCTGATCCGGGAGGTGAAGCAGGCGGTGTCCATCCCGGTCATCGCCAACGGGGACGTGTTCAGCGCGAAGGACGCCGTGCGCATCCTGCGCTATACCGGCGCGGACATGGCCATGGTGGGCCGGGGGGCCTTCGGCGACCCCTGGCTGCTGGCGCGGTGCGCCGCCGCCCTGGCGGGCGAAGAGGTCCCGTCCCCGCCCCCCTTGTCCGAGCGGATGGACACGGTCCAGCGCCAGTTCGAGCTGGTCCTGGACCAAAAGGGGGAGAAGATCGCCTGCCTGGAGATGCGCAAGCATCTGGCCTGGTATCTCAAGGGCGTACCCTATGCCTCCTATTGGAAGGAGCGGGCCTGCAAGGTCCAAGACCGGGAGGAGTTCTATCGGACGCTGGCCGGGATCCGGCGGGACCTGGCCGACCCAGGGCCCGAAGATGGCTGAGCGCCGCCTGCCCCGGTCCGCCGCGGCCTTCCTCGCGGTGGAAGCGCCGCTGTATGCCGCGTTCCTCTTCCTGGACCTCACCGGCCGGGGCGGTCGGACCATCCCGATCAAATACGCCGGCATCCTGCTGTGTCTGGCGTTCGCTCTGCTGTGGGCCACGCGGGGCGGGGACCGTCTGGTCCCCGCCGCCCTGGCCCTCACCGCAGCCGCAGACTGGTTCCTGCTGGTCCGTGGGGACCACCTCGTCCTGGGCGTCGCCCTGTTCCTGGGCGTCCAGGGCATCTACCTCGTCCGGCTGCGCCGCGCCGGGGCGGGCAGCGCATGGCCCCTCCGGGCCGGTCTGGCCGGGGCGGCCGGGCTGGCGGTGTGGGCCCTGGGGCTGGCCGCTGCGCTGGAGCTGCTGGCCGCGGTGTATTACGCCCAGCTCCTGGTCAACGCCGCCCTCTCCTGGACCCTTCCGGGCCACCGCTGGCGGCGGTCCGCCCTGGGCCTGACGCTGTTCGCCGGGTGCGATCTGTGCGTGGGGCTGTTCAACGCCCCGGTGACCGATCCCGTCCTGTATCACGCCGTATCGGTGGGGATGTGGCTGTTCTACCTGCCCTCTCAGGTCCTCATCGCCCTGTCCGCCCTGCCCGAAAAGGAGGAAGCTCATGAAAACCACCAGTAAGCCGCTCACCGTGTTCCTCTCCGCCGTCATGGCCTTGGCGCTGCTGTGCGCCGCCATCGCCGTGCCCATCCTGTGCCGCCCCTTCTATTACGCCCACATCGGCCCGTTGGAGCTGGAGCGTTCCACCGGCCTCACCTGGGAGGAGATCCGCACCGCCTATGACGAGATGCTGGATTACTGCCTCGGGGCCGAGGACTTCTCCACTGGCGTGCTGCGCTGGTCGGACAGCGGGAAGAGCCACTTCACCGACGTGCGCTCCCTCTTCCAGTTCGACCTCCAGGCGCTGGCCTGCGCCTTGGGGCTGCTTGCGGCGCTGGCCGTCCTCACCCTCCGGGGACGGCAGCGGCCCGCGCTCCTGCTGGGCCGCGGCCCCGCCTTTTGGGCGGGGGCCGGGCTGGGCAGCGCCTTCCTGACCATAGGGGTCCTGGCCGCTCTGGACTTCGACCGGGCCTTCGTGGCGTTCCACGCCCTGTTCTTCCCCGGCAAGGACGACTGGCTGTTCGACCCCGCCGTGGACCAGATCATCACCATCCTGCCTCAGGCGTTCTTCCGCAACTGCGCCGTGCTCATCCTCGTCCTCCTCATATCGGGCTGCGCCGGCCTCATCGTGTTCGATCTCACCCGGTCGAGGCGCTCTGAGGGCGTCCACTCCAAACTGGAAAAAACTTAGAACGAACGTTTGACATTTCGAACATCCTATGATATGATATAGGGGAAGATCCAACGCCCCTGTCACTGCATAGCCAGAAACGTTCAGCGTCCCCACCGCCTGGGACGACTTTTGGAAGGAGCATGTGCCATGGCTAAACTGACCCAGAAACAGCAGCAAATCTATGACTACATCCTGGCTTTCTCAGAGGAACACGGTTATCCCCCCTCCGTGCGCGAGATCGCCGAAGCCATCGGGCTGAAATCCCCCGCCACCGTCCATTTCCATATGAAGGGCTTGCGGGAAGCCGGCGTCATCGCCCAGGCCGAGGGCAAGACTCGGGCCATCACCATCACCGCGCCCAAATACGACCGCAAGGACCAGGTCCCCCTGCTGGGCTATGTCGCGGCGGGCAGTCCCATCCTGGCCCAAGAGAACATCGAGGAGTACCTCACCTTCGACACCAACGGCCTGAGCGGAGAACACTTCGCTCTGAAGGTGCGCGGGGAGTCCATGCTCGACGCGGGCATACTCCCCGGCGACCTGGTGATCGTCCACCAGCAGTCCGTGGCCCTGAACGGCGACATCGTCGTGGCCTTGTTCGGAGACGAGGCCACCGTCAAGACCTTCCGCCGGGACGGCGGCCACATCTGGCTCTATCCCGAGAACTCCAGCCCGGAGTATCAGCCCATCGACGGCACCGGCTGCTCCATCCTGGGCCGGGTCGTGGCCGTCGTCCGCCGCTATTGACGTCTCTGTCCTCTCGTCCCCCGGCCCCTCGTTGGGAGCCGGGGGATCTTTTTCGCGCTATGGGACCCACCTCATCGGCCTGGAGACCCCCCACGAAAGATCGCGCAGAGCGGCAGATCCCCCCAGCAAGGGCGCGGCCGAGAGAAAAATATCGAAAAAGGGGTTGCGGCTTTGGCACTGAAAGGGTAAAATGATTCGGTCAGGAGGGGAGGGGCGCGAATGACCATCAAGGATATCGCCCGTCTGTCCGGCGTAGGCGTGGCCACCGTGTCCCGGGTGCTCAACGACCACCCGGACGTGTCCCAGGAGACCCGCCGCAAGGTGCTGGCCGTGGTGGCCGAGCAGGGCTTCCAGCCCAACGCCAACGCCAAGCATCTCAAGCAGCCGTCCAGCACCTCCATCGCCATCATCGTCAAGGGCACCATGAACATGCTCTTCGCCGACCTGGTGGAACGCTGCCAGCAGCTCTTGCAGGACGCGGGCCGGGACGCCGCCGTCTATTATCTGGACGAGGACGCCAACGAGGTGGCCTATGCCCTCCGGCTCTGCCGGGAACGAAAGCCCCTGGGCATCCTGTTCCTGGGGGGCGACTTGGAGTATTTCCAGGCGCAGTTCGGGCACATCTCCGTGCCCTGCGTGCTGCTCACCAACTCCGCCAGCGAGCTCCCCTTCCCCAACCTCTCCTCCGTCACCACCGACGACGAAGAGGCGGCCTATCAGGTCATCCGCTTCCTGGCGGACCGGGGCCACAGGCACATCGGCGTGCTGGGCGGCAACTGGTCCTGCACTCAGATCGGCTACCGCCGGGTCCAGGGCTGCCAGCGGGCCTTCGATCGGCTCGGCCTGCCCTTCGACGCTCAGCGGTGCGAGCCCTGCCGCTACTCCTTCACGGACGCCTACGACACCACCAAACGCCTGCTGGCGCGCTGCCCGGAGCTCACCGCCCTGTTCTGCATCAGCGACGTGATGGCGATCGGTGCGATCCGGGCCATCCGGGACCTGGGGCGTCAGGTGCCCGGCGACGTGTCCGTGGTGGGGTTCGACGGCATCCTCCTGTCCCGGTTCTGCGTCCCCCGGCTGACCACCGTGCGCCAGGACACCCAGCGGCTGGCGGAGCAGGGGGTGGACCTCCTGCTGGGCGGCCTCCAGCGCAGGCGCCCCCCTGTCCACAGCGTGGCGCCCTTCCAGCTCCTCCCCGGGGAGAGCGTGGCTCCTCCCCGAGCCTGGATCCAAAATCCGAACGGAGAGACCGCCCGTCCCAATGAGGGCGGCAGACTCCATGAAAGGTGGGACCCCTCATGAGATGTTCCGGCATCCTGATGCCCGTCTCCTCTCTGCCTTCTCCCTATGGCATCGGCACATTGGGCGCCGCCGCCCGGGAGTTCGCGGACTTCCTCGCCGCCGGGGGGCAGACCTGCTGGCAGCTCCTGCCGATCTGCCCCACCAGCTACGGCGACTCCCCTTACCAGTCCTTCTCCTCCTACGCCGGGAACCCCTACCTCATCGACCTGGACGATCTGGCGGCGGACGGCCTCTTGCAGCCCGAGGAATACCAGGGCCTGGACTGGGGGGACGATCCGTCCAGGGTGGACTACGGCCTGATGTACACCACCCGCTACCCTGTGCTGAAAAAAGCCGCCCAGCGGCTGCTGGCCGATCCGCCCGCCGGGTATACCGCGTTCTGCAAGGCTTCGGGCTGGCTGGACGACTATGCCCTGTTCATGGCCCTGAAGGACCGGCACGGCGGCGCGTCCTGGTCCACCTGGCCCGAGGAGATCCGGCTGCGCCAGGCCCGCGCCCTTTCCAACGCCAAGCGGGAGCTGGCCGACGAGGTCCAGTTCTGGAAAGCGGTGCAGTTCCTGTTCTTCCGTCAGTGGGAGGCCCTGAAGGCCTACGCCAACGGAAAGGGCGTATATATCATCGGCGACATCCCCATCTACGTGTCCGGCGACAGCGCCGACGTGTGGGCCGAGCCGGACCAGTTCCAATTGGACGAGCACGGCATCCCCACCGAGGTGGCGGGCTGTCCTCCCGACGGCTTCTCCGCCGACGGCCAGCTCTGGGGCAACCCCTTGTTCCGCTGGGACCGGATGAAGCGGGACGGCTACCGCTGGTGGCTCAAGCGCATCGCGTTCCAGTTCACCATCTACGATGTGCTGCGCATCGACCACTTCCGGGGCTTCGACGCCTATTACGCCATCCCCTACGGGGACGACACCGCCCGCAACGGCCGCTGGCGTCCCGGCCCCGGCCTGGACTTCTTCCGGACCGTGGAGCGGGAGCTGGGCCGGCGGGACATCATCGCCGAGGACCTGGGCTTCCTCACCGATTCGGTGCGCAAGCTGCTGGAGGACACGGGCTTCCCCGGCATGAAGGTGCTGGAGTTCGCCTTCGACAGCCGGGACGACGGCAGCGACTACCTGCCCCACTGCTATCCCCCGCACTGCGTGGTGTACACCGGCACCCATGACAACGACACCATCCAGGGCTGGATGGCCAGCGCCCCCCGGAAGGACGTGGCCTACGCCAAGGAATACCTCCGGCTCACCAGCCGGGAGGGCTACCACTGGGGGATGATGCGTGCGGCCTGGGCCTCCCCCGCCGCCCTTGCCGTGATGCAGGCCCAGGACCTGTTGGGCCTGGGCAGCGAGGCGCGCATGAACGTCCCCTCCACGCTTGGGGAGAACTGGAAGTGGCGGGCCCTGCCCGGCGTGTTCACCCCGGCCCTGGCCCGGCGGCTGCGCCGGGAGACGAAGGTCTACCAGCGGCTGCCCAAGCCTAAGACCAAGGCCAAACCCAAGGCTCCGGCCGGCGAGGCGCCCGAGGCCACGGAAAAATGACATAGACAGCGGGCCCCGCAGGCCGAGACGGCCTGCGGGGCCCGTCCATGCCGTCATAGCTCGGTACGGCGCTCTCGGCGGGGAGCGCCCCCGCATCGATCCCGCCCAGAGGCACGTCCGGCCCGCAGAGGGCCCGCTCGAGACGAAAAGGGGCCCGCAGACCTCCATCCAGGTCTGCGGGCCGTTTCGTTCCTTGTTCCGATCAGAATTCCAGGTTCTTGCCTTCGCGGTCGAACACATGGCACACGTTGCCGCTGAACGTGAAGCTGATCTTCGCACCGTAGCCGAAGGTGTCCTTGTGGTTGCCGGACAGATCCACGGTGGGCACGATGATGACCACGTCCTTGCCGTTGGCGTTGGCATGGAGATGGACCTCGCTGCCCATCATCTCGGACACGTCCACGGTGGCGGCGATGCCCTTCCCGCCGTCGGCGAGGGCCACATGGCTGGGACGCACGCCCAGGGTGATGTCCTGCGCGGAGACGTTCTTGGCCGCCAGGGCCTTCTGCTTCGCCTCGGACAGCTCCACCTTCATGCCGCCCACTTCCACGGCGTACTTGCTGCCGTCCTTCGTCAACTTGGCGTCGAAGAAGTTCATCTGCGGGGTGCCGATGAAGCCGGCCACGAACAGGTTGGCGGGGTGGTCGAACACCTCCTGCGGGGTGCCGATCTGCTGGATGAAGCCGTCCTTCATGATGACGATGCGGTCGCCCAGGGTCATGGCCTCGGTCTGGTCATGGGTGACGTACATGAAGGTGGTGTCGATCTTCTGGCGCAGCTTGATGATCTCGGCGCGCATCTGGTTGCGGAGCTTGGCGTCCAGGTTGGACAGCGGCTCGTCCATCAGCAGCACCTTGGGCTCGCGCACGATGGCGCGGCCGATGGCCACGCGCTGGCGCTGGCCGCCGGACAGGGCCTTGGGCTTGCGGTCCAGATACTGGGTGATGTCCAGGATCTCGGCCGCCTCACGCACCCGCTTGTCGATCTCGTCCTTGGGCACCTTGCGCAGCTTCAGGGGGAATGCCATGTTCTCGTACACGGTCATGTGGGGATACAGAGCGTAGCTCTGGAACACCATGGCGATGTCGCGGTCCTTCGGGGCGACGTCGTTCACCAGCTTGCCGTCGATGTACAGCTCGCCGCCGGAGATCTCCTCCAGGCCGGCCACCATGCGCAGGGTGGTGGACTTGCCGCAGCCGGAGGGGCCGACCAGAACGATGAACTCCTTGTCCGCGATGTCCAGATTGAACTTCTGGACGGCGATGACGCCCTCATCCGTGACCTGCAGGTTGGTCTTTTTCTCGGGCTCGCCCTTTTTCTTCTTGGACTTCTTCTGGTCGCCGCTGTGGGGATAGATCTTCATGATGTTCTTCAGGGACAGACCGGCCATAGTACCCGGCTTTGATGGAGCGGCCTCCGCCATCTCCACCTCGCCCCGGGGCGCTGGGTCCCCGGGACCTTGCGACAGGTCTCCACACTGCCGCACCGCAAGCCGAAGCGGTGGTTCTTCCTCCTTTTTTTCAGTGCCGCGCACTATTGTGATGGAGTAGCGCGCGGCCCGTCGACTCGCGCCCGAAAGCGCTGGTATGGAAAGGCGGCCGACGCCGCCAGGTCCATCGAGACAGGTGGGGCAAAGACTATCCGTCCTCCGGAGGCTCTCGGTCCGCCCGGGACTCCGCTCCGATCCCGAACGCCTCGTCCAGCCCCGGATAGATGAGCAGCAGCGCCGGCAGTGCCGGCAGCCAGAGGTTGGTAACGGGCAGCAGGCTGAGCGCCACGGCGAAGAACCGCAGCGAGACCACGATGTACGCCGTCAGGAGCGCCACCGCCGCCGCGCTCCTGGGGAGCTGCCCAATGAACAGCAAAACAGAATTCTTGATGAGCTGGCCCAGAGACAGGTCCATCAGCGCCATCTGCGGCCACAGATAGAGGGACAGCCCCAGCAGGAGCAGCATCCCCAGCACCAGCGCGGTCCCTGCCACCGCATCGACCTGGAGCACCTGGGCATGGACCAGGACGAACACCTGCGTGGACAGCAGTCCCCCGCCCAAAGCGCCGGGCAGCAGGGCGGCCCGCGCGCTGCGCGTCCACGCCTTGCGGTAGGCCCGCCACCAGGGGCCCTGTTCGTCCCGCAGGCCCCGCAGGATGGTGTCCGCCAGGCAGCACAGCTCCGGCCCGGCCACAGCCCCTCCGATGAGCCCCAGCACCGGCGCCGCGGCCAAGGAATGGGCCCCGCAGGAGAAGATCAGCCCCGCGGCGAAGGGCAAGCACCCGATCAGGGCCAGGAAGCCCGCCCGGAGATCGTTCCACACGTACCGGCCGGCCAGCTCCCACAGCCGGGGCCGTCCGGTCTTTCGGGGCGCATCAGGGCCGTCCGGGTCGAACCTGGGGAACAGCCCCACAGCCTCCGCCCTCCTTCGTCTCAGCGGGTCCGGAGGAGGCCCCCGGCCTCCGGCCGGACACGCTGTATCCTTTGAAAAAACCATAGCATATCGAGGTGCCGATGTCAAGGGAAAACAGCCTGCCGCGCCCCTTCCCGGCCCGTCCCGCTTCTTGGGGCAGGATCGTCCGTCCCCCCTCCCCTCCTCCCCGGCGGGCGCGGGACCCTGGAGGGCCATATCCGGCTCTTACCAGATCCACCGATCATTTTATCATAAGATCTGTCGCTTTATGCCTTGACGCGAGGGAAGATACACGATATAATTCGTAATCGAGAAAGAAATGACAATTTTTTAACGAGTCATCATCGTCAATACATCAGAGGAGGAGCTGCCATGCGTCATTACGAAACTTCCGTCCAGGAGCTGAAGGACAAGGTACTTACCGCCGTGGCCCGCCTGGCCTGGAACGACAAGCTCCAGAGCGCCGAGGTCATGGACATCCCCGAGCAGATCATCCCCGGTCCCGAGGCCCAGATGCGCTGCTGTATCTACAAGGAGCGGGCCATCATCGGTAGCCGGGTGAAGATGGCCATGGGCGGCGACCGGGCCAACCCCGCCATGGTGGAGGTGCTGCCCATCGCCTGTGACGAGTGCCCCGTCACCGAGATCAGCGTGGGCCCCACCTGCCGCGGCTGCATCGCCCACCGCTGCGCCGAGGCTTGCCCCAAGGGGGCCATCACCATCCAGGACCACCGCTCCGTCATCGACCACTCCAAGTGCATCCTGTGCGGCAAATGTGTGGCCGCCTGCCCCTATGGCGCGATCACCAAGAACATGCGCCCCTGCGAGCGCGGCTGCCCGGTGAAGGCCATCACCATGGGCCCTGACCGCAAGGCCAGCATCGACGTGAACAAGTGCATCGCCTGCGGCGAGTGCGTGGTGCAGTGCCCCTTCGGCGCCATCATGGACAAATCCTACATCGTGGACGTCATCCAGCTCCTCATGGGCGCGGACAAGTGGGGCTACCACGTCTACGCCGCCCTGGCCCCCTCCTTCGTCGGCCAGTTCGAGGGCACTCCCGGCCAGATGGCCGCGGCCCTCAAAGAGATGGGCTTCTATGACGTGGCCGAGGTGGCCCTGGGGGCGGACCTCACCGCCGTGCACGAGGCCGCTGAGTTCGAGGAGCGGGGCGGCGAACCCATGACCTCCTCCTGCTGTCCCGCATTCGTGGCCTTCGTGGAGAAGCACATGCCGGACCAGGCCCATCTCGTGTCCCACACCCCCTCCCCCATGGTGATGCTGGGCCGGCACATCAAGGACCGCGACCCCTTGGCCAAGGTGGTGTTCATCGGCCCCTGCGTGGCCAAGAAGCGGGAGTTCCAGCTCGGCCGCACCCGCGCCGCCATCGACCTGACCATCACCTTCGAAGAGCTGTACGCCATGCTCACGGCCAAGGGCATCGAGCTTTCCAAGATGAAGGAGCTCCCCCTGGACCATGCCAGCGGCTTCGGCCGCAGCTTCGCCGCCGGCGGCGGCGTGGCGGCGGCGGTGGGCCAGGCGCTGAAGGAGAAGGGCAGCGCCGTGGAGGCCCGCACCCTGCCGTGCAGCGGCATCGAGGAATGCAAGATCGCCCTGCTGAAGATGTCCAAGGGCCTGCTGCCGGAGAACTTCATCGAGGGCATGGCCTGTCAGGGCGGCTGCGTCCAGGGCCCGGCCGTGATCATGCGCAGCCCCAAGAACAAGGCCGAGGTGGCCAAGCACGCCAAGCAGGCGGGCGAGCGCACCATCAACGGCGCGGTGAAGGACGCCAGCGCCCCCGCGCAGAGCGAGGCGAAAGAGCCCGCGGCCGCCAAGAAGTGAGGCCGCGCCGCCAGATCTTACCGTCCGAAGGCCCCCGGCATATGCGCCGGGGGCCTTTTCTCCTGCCTTTTGCCGCCAGGCCCTTGCAATCGCGCCCGATCTCTTATATAATATCATGACTCGAAAGATCATCACGCGGCCCCGCGCCGTCAGCATGAGGAAGTGTTCACATTGAGATATGATTTCGCAGCCATCGAACCCAAGTGGCAGCAGCGCTGGGAACAGGCCAAGGTATACGCCGCCGAGGACCACAGCGACAAGCCCAAGTTCTACGGCCTCGTCGAGTTCCCCTATCCCTCCGGACAGGGGCTCCACGTGGGCCATCCCCGGCCCTATACCGCCATGGACATCGTCACGCGGAAAAAGCGGATGGACGGCTACAACGTGTTGTTCCCCATCGGCTTCGACGCCTTCGGCCTGCCCACGGAGAACTACGCCATCAAGAACCACGTCCACCCCGCCAAGGTGACCCGGGACAACATCCGGAACTTCACCAGCCAGCTCAAGATGCTGGGCTTCGGCTTCGACTGGGACCGGGTGGTGGACACCACCGACCCCAGCTATTACAAATGGACCCAATGGATCTTCCTCCAGCTCTACAAGAAGGGCCTGGCCTATAAGGCCACCATGCCTGTGAATTGGTGCACCTCCTGCAAGTGCGTGCTGGCCAACGAAGAGGTGGTGGAGGGCGTGTGCGAACGGTGCGGCTCCCCTGTGGTCCGCAAGGAGAAGTCCCAGTGGATGCTGAAGATCACCGAATACGCCCAGCGGCTCATCGACGACCTGGACGATCTGGACTTCATCGAGCGGGTGAAGATCCAGCAGCGCAACTGGATCGGCCGCTCCACCGGCGCGGAGGTCACCTTCAAGAGCACCGCCGGGGACGACATCGTGGTGTTTACCACCCGGCCCGACACCCTCTTCGGCGCCACGTATATGGTGCTCTCCCCGGAGCACGAGCTGGTGAAGAGCTGGCTGGAGGCGGGCAGGCTGGCCAACGCGGACGAGGTGACGGCCTACCAGAAGGCCGCGGCCTCCAAGTCCGACCTGGAGCGCACCGAGCTGAACAAGGAAAAGACCGGCGTGCGCCTGGACGGCGTGAAGGGCATCGACCCGGTGAACGGCCGGGAGATCCCCATCTTCATCTCCGACTACGTGCTGTCCACCTACGGCACCGGGGCCATCATGGCCGTCCCCGCCCACGACGACCGGGACTGGGAGTTCGCCAAGAAGTTCGGCTGTGAGATCGTCGAGGTGGTGTCCGGCGGCGAGGACGTGCAGAAGGCCCCCTTCACTGCCAAGGACGACACCGGTATCCTGGTCAACTCCGACTTCCTCGACGGCCTCACCGTCAAGGACGCCATCCCCGTCATCACCAAATGGCTGGAGGAGAAGGGCGTCGGCACGGCGAAGGTGAACTACAAGCTCCGGGACTGGGTGTTCTCCCGCCAGCGGTACTGGGGCGAGCCCATCCCCATGGTCCACTGCGAGAGATGCGGCTGGCAGCCCCTGCCTGAGAGCGAATTGCCCCTGCTCCTGCCCGAAGTGGGGTCCTACGAGCCCACCGACGACGGGGAGTCCCCCCTCAGCAAGATGACCGACTGGGTGTCCACCACCTGTCCCTGCTGCGGCGGGCCCGCCCGCCGGGAGACGGACACCATGCCCCAATGGGCCGGGTCCTCCTGGTATTTCCTGCGGTATATGGACCCCCATGACGGGGAAGCCCTGGCCTCGAAAGAGGCCCTGGACTACTGGTCCCCGGTGGACTGGTACAACGGCGGCATGGAGCACACCACCCTCCACCTGCTCTACTCTCGGTTCTGGCACAAGTTCCTGTACGACATCGGAGTGGTACCCACCAAGGAGCCTTACCAGAAGCGCACCAGCCACGGCATGATCCTGGGCGAGGGCGGGGAGAAGATGTCCAAGTCCCGGGGCAACGTGGTCAACCCCAACGACATCGTGGACGCTTACGGCGCGGACACCCTTCGGCTGTATATCATGTTCATCGGCGACTTCGAGCAGGCCGCAGTCTGGTCGGACAACGCCGTGAAGGGCTGCAAGCGGTTCCTGGACAAAGTGTGGAACCTGGCCGAGAGCTGCTCGGACAGCCTGGAGCACACCCCTGCCAACGAGGCGGGCATCCACAAGTGCATCAAGAAGGTGGCCGACGACATCGAGGCCATGAAGTTCAACACCGCCATCGCCGCCATGATGGCCCTGGTGGGCGACTTCCAGAAGAACGGCTGCTCCAAAGGGGACATGAGGACCCTGGTCACCATGCTCTCCCCCTTCGCCCCCCACGTGGCGGAGGAGCTGTGGGAGATGCTGGGCGGCGACGGCTTCGTGTGCCGGCAGCCCTGGCCCGCCTACGACGAGAGCAAGACCGTGGCCGACACCGTCCAGATGGCCGTCCAGGTGAACGGCAAGGTGCGGGCCAACATCGTCGTCCCGGCGGACGCGGACGCCGCCGTCATCGTGGCCTCCGCCATGGCCGACCCCAAGGTGCAGAAGTTCACCGCAGGCATGGCGCTGGTCAAAAACATCGTGGTGCCGGGGCGGCTGGTGAACCTCATCGTGAAGCCCCAGGCGTGACCGCCCGCAGAGGCCCGGCGCTTCTAAAATTTTCGGTTGACAAGAGTCTGGTTTTCACATATAATAGAGCTGTTGAAGCCATCGCCAATGGCCCTTAAAGCATCCTGGAAACAACCGGATGCCTCGGAGGGAGGGAAATCATAGATGTCCGAAGTTCATGTCCGCGAGGGCGAGTCTCTGGAGAACGCGCTGAAGCGTTTCAAGCGGAGCTGCGCCAAGTCCGGCGTGCTGGCCGAGGTGCGTAAGCGCGAGTATTACGACAGCCCCAGCGTCAAACGCCGCAAGAAGAGCGAGGCTGCCCGGAAGAACCGCAGCAAGAAATTCTATTGAGTCGTGGAAACAGCGCTCCGTGGGCCGGGGCGCTGTTTTTACGTCTGCACGAGCGCAAAAGGACGCCGGAGCTGGTCAGCTCCGGCGTCCTCCGCTTCACCCCAGCGGCTCCCCCTTGGCAGAGAACAGGGGCAGGCGCTCCAGGAACAGGATGTCCTCCCGCTCAGCGGCGCCCCCTTCGGCCAGGATGGCCATCCGGCCCACCACCTGTCCGCCCGCCTGATCCACCAGGCTCTCCACCGCCGCCAGCGACCCGCCGGTGGAGATCACGTCGTCCAGGATGAGGATGCGCTTGCCGGAGATCTTCTTCGCGTCCGCTCCGTCCATGTACAGCTTCTGCTCGCCCTTGGTGGTGATGGAGCGGTCCACCGCCTCGAACACCCCGTCCATGTACAGCTTGGGGGCCTTTCGGACCAGGAAGTACTCGTTCCGGCCGCTCTGCCTGGCCATCTCATGGACCAGCGGGATGGCCTTGGCCTCGGGGGCCACCATGTAGTCGAAGTCCGGAGCGATCTTCAGCAGCTCCCGGGCGCAGGCGCAGGTGAGCTCCACGTCGCCGAAGATGACGAACGCGCCGATCATCAGCTCGTCGCTGATGGGGCACAGCGGGAGTCGGCGTTCCAGGCCCGCTACGGTCATTTCATAGGTCATAACAGCTCATCTCCAGTTGTAAATTGTACGAGAGCCATTATACTATCCTTGGCCGCCCTTGTCAAAATCTAATGAAGTTTTTCCCAATGGAAAAAAATCTGTAGAATCCTTCCAGTCCTTGTGATATCATATATCCTGTCGATCCGACATCCTCCGGCACGATCGGGACCGGGCAGGTCCAAGGGTCTGTCCGGCCGGCAGCGGCGGCGGACATGGGTCCGGGCGAGGAGATCATCCGCTCCCGGGCTGGTCTCGTCCCTCCGCCCCGGCGGCGCAGGAGGAAATTCTGGAGAGGGAGTCTTTACATGGAGAAGATCTTCAAGCTCGATGAGAACGGCACCACAGTGCGCACCGAGATCGTGGCCGGACTCACTACGTTCATGACGATGGCCTACATCATCGCCTTGAACCCCAACATCCTGACCGGCTATGGCGCGGGCGGGCAGGACCTCTGGAACGGCGTGTTCCTGGCCACCTGCATCGCCTCCGCCGTGGCCATGTTCGTCATGGCTTTCGCCGCCAACAAGCCTTTCTGTCTGGCCCCCGGCATGGGCCTGAACAGCTTCTTCGCCATCGTGGTGGCCAATGTCGTGAGCATCACCGGCATGACCTATGTGGCCAGCTTCCAGGCCGCTCTGGTCATCATCCTCATCGAGGGCATCGTGTTCATCGCGCTGTCCGTGTTCAACGTCCGGGAAAAGATCGTGGAAGCCATCCCCTTGGGGGTGCGCCTGGGCATCGCCCCCGCCATCGGCCTGATGCTGATGAACATCGGCTTCGGTTCCAACGTCTACATCGCCGATGAGAACTTCAACCAGTTCTTCGTGATGAAGGACTTCTTCGGCGCTCTCACCGCCACCGCCGCCCGGGACACGATGGGCAGCGCCTATCCCACCATGGTGCTGTCCGTGGTCACCATGTTCATCGGCCTGTTCGTCATCGTCCTGCTGGCCAAGCGCGGCGTCAAGGGCGCGGTGCTCATCGGGATGCTGGCCGCTTCCGTGGTCAACTGGGCCGGCTCCTTCCTCTTCCTGGGGACCGATCCCTTCGCCTCCCTGGCCACCGCCAACTTCCTGCCCCCCTTCGCCGACATGGTCAGCACCACCCTGTTCAAGTTCAACTTCCAGGGCTTCTTGGACATCGGCTGGTTCACCATCGTCACTCTGGTCATCACCTTCTGCATGATCGACATGTTCGACACCATCGGCACCCTGGTGGGCACCGCCTCCCGGGCCGGCATGGTGGACGAGCACGGCAACATGCCCAACATGAGGGAGGCCCTGCTGGCCGACGCAGTGGGCACCGTGGCCGGCTCCTGCACCGGCACCTCCACCGTCACCACCTTCGTGGAGTCCGCCTCCGGCGTGGAGGCCGGCGGCCGCACCGGCCTGACCGCCCTGACCTGCGGCATCCTGTTCCTGGCCTGCATCTTCATCGCCCCCATCGCGGCCATCATCCCCGCCGCCGCCACCTCCGCCGCCCTGATCTACGTGGGCGTGCTGATGCTCCAGGGCCTGAAGAACGTGAAGTTCGACGATCTGGACCAGATGGTCCCCGTGGCGCTGATGCTCATCGCCATGCCCATCTCCAGCTCCATCGGCCACGCCATCGGCCTGGGCCTCATCTCCTATACCGTCATCAAGGTGTTCACCGGCAAGGCCAAGGACGTCTCCGTGCTCACCTACGTCATCTCCGCGCTGTTCCTGATCAAGTTCTTCCTCATCGTGTGACCTGCGAGAAAGGCCCCGCTGCGGCGGGGCCTTTCTCATGCCCTGCGGCCCGCGTCCCTCATAAGCTCCACGCGCTGGAAGAAAAAGATGTCCCGCCGGCAAAAAAATCCCTTGCGCCGGGAGGTCTTTTGACGTATCATTTTGGGTGGATCATGATATTGTCCACGATCAGGTTATCCCATAATCGGGAGAAAGCACAGGGATCGCGTCAGTGTTCCTGCATAGGTGTCCCATGGACGAGCTCATCTTTTTACAGTGCATGAACCGGGGCCGCCACCCCGAGGGGGCCGGCCTGGAGGAGAGCGGATACTGCATCTTTCACGGCCCCATTCGGGAGCCGGTGTCCCGTCAGCGCATCTTCGGGGACGAGGAGAGCCTGACCCTGGAGCTGACCTATGGGGGCGACGCCCTACCGGGAGAGCTGCGGCTGCGGCAGGCCGGGAGCAATCTGGTGATCGAGGAATCCTCCCATGGCCTGTTCCGGGAGTTCCTGGAGGAGCGCAGCGTCAAATACCTGGGACAAGCGCTGATGTACGCCCTCCAGTTCAAGATCGCCGATTTGTCCGCCCTCGTCGAACGGGGCATGGAGGACATGAAGCTGCTGGAGGACACGCTGGACCGCCACATCGACAACAGCGGCACCTATCAGATCCTGGACTTCCGCCGGAAGTACACCGAATACGGCGACCATGTCATCGCGATGAAGGAGATCCTCACCCGCATCGACAAGGGCTATTTCCCCATGCAGATGCAGAACAGCTACGTCCTCCAGGGGCAGGTGGCCCTGGAGTTCCGGTTCCTGGAAGAACGGTACGAGCTGATCAGGAACACCGTGATAAAGGACCTGGACACCTATACCTCCATCATCAACAACAACATCAACCGCAACACCCGCCTGCTCAGCCTCGTGTCCCTGGCTGCGGTGGCCTTGAACTTCATGTTCGGGGGCCTGCTGGCGGTGAACCCCGCGATCGGCATCGCGGGTGGCGTGGTCATCGGCGGGCTCACCGCCGGGGCCGCGGTGTCCTACCGGGCGGGCGGCATCCGAAACGCGATTCAGTCCGGCCGGGAACGGATCCGTCCGGCCCTGGAGCGCCGGGCTTATCGAGAACTCGTGGAGGTCGGGCAAAGCCACGAAAAGGCCGTCCCACCGGAAATGGCACAGGAAAAACAGGGCGCGGAAGGGACCGCGCGGCATGACGACGCATCACTTTGAACCAGATCTTTGCGCCCGTGGACGGCGCGGCCCCCCAAAGGCCGCGCCGTTTTTGTCAATTTCACGTTCGAGTCAAAAAAAGCCCTATATGACAAAATATTTCCATCCGCCTACAAAAAAAGCCATTGCCTGTGGGTATTATTTTGCTATAATGGACTCATATCATAGAGGTGGTCTGTCCATATCCGGCAGACGAACGGCGCGTGGGCATGTCCCGAGGAGTGAAAGATCGTGGGAGAGTTCAAACGGATATCCGATCAGGTCAACATCGAGCTGCTCCAGTCCATCCAGGACAAGTGCTCCAAGGCCATGGGGCTGGCCTTCGTCACGGTGGACTATAAAGGACGCCCCATCACCAGATACAGCGGCTTCACCGACCACTGCGCCCTGGGCCGGGAGCTACAGGGCTTCTCCGAGATGTGCGAGCAGTGCGACGCCCACGGCGGCCTCCACTCCGCCATCACAGGCCAGCCCTACATATACCGTTGTCATGCGGATCTGGTGGACTTCGCCGTGCCCCTGATCCTGGACGATAACTACCTGGGCTCGGTGATGGGCGGGCAGGTGCGGCTGACGGACGCGGAGGAACGGGAGCTGGAATACATCCTGCCCCGGGCCAACTGGCACAAGGACGAGGCCATGGCGGACGCGTACCGTCAGGTGCGGGAGTTCACCTACGACAAGCTGCTGGCCTCGGTCCAGGTGGTGCGGGACATGATCCTCTACGCCATGCGGGACCGCCGCGGCCAGGGGGAGGGCTGCGATGCGGAGCAGGAGGAGCGTGCGGCCCGGCCCGATCCGGAGCAGGCCGTGCGCAGGCCGGAGCACGGTGCCGTGCTCTTCCAGGAGGGATCCGACCAGTTCTTTTTCATCATGAACCTCATCACCCAGCTCGCCTACCAAGAGGGCGCGGACCGCACCGGGGCCGTCGCCTTGGATTTCTCGGACATCATCCGCTACACCAGCGACACCGACCGCAAGCTGTCCACCTTGGGCGAGGAACTGGATTACGCTGAGGCGCTGCTGCGCATCCAAAAGGCGTGGTGGGGGGAGACCCTGGAGCACAGCCGATCGGTGGCCAAGCAGTATTGGGGCGCCAACTGCCCCTTCCTGGTCTTCCGTCCCATCATCGAGATGACCCTCCAGTCCTTCCGGGGCGAGGAGGACCGGCGCAGGATCGACATCTTCGCGGAGGAGAGCGGGAAGGACCTGCTCGTCCAGGTGCAGGCCAACAGCGAGAGCGTGACCCCGGAGGAGATGGAGAACCGGGCGGACGAATATCTGGCGAAGGAGCACGTTTCCCTGCGCGATCTCAACAGGAGTTTGAAACGGGTCATGGGCAAACGCTGCGACCTGACCATCGGCCACAGGAGCGACGGACAGGCCGGCTATGCCATCCGGCTGAAGCTGCCGCTGAAATGGCGGTGAGGGCCGGCGTCCACAACGATGGGAGGGGCGTGTCAAAAAAATGAGCCGCATCCTGATCTTGAACGAGAACCGCCTGGAGCGGGAGAACATCCGCAAGATCCTGTCCGACGGGCTGCCAAAGACGGAGGTCGTCCCGGCGACCGTCCCCCGGCAGGCCCTGGACCTGCTGGGGCAGGGCCTGTTCTGCCTGCTCATCGCGGACGTGCCCTGGTTCGACGCGGACCACTGCAACACGATCATGTCCGCCAAGGAGCTGGCCCCCGACCTGCCGATCCTGGTCACCTCCACGGGGCGGCGCAGCGACATCGTGGCCAACGTGTGGCGGCTGGGGGTGCAGGACTATCTGCTCAAGCCTTACCGGCCCGCCTGGCTGATCGCGGCGGCGGCGGTCATGATGCAGCCGGGCTCCAAGCCGGCCGGCGAGTGGGAGAAGGAACACCGGGAGCGGTACTTGAAGCTGGCCACCGAGCATATGCAGTCCTTCTGCTACAAAAAGTGCATCAACACCACAAAAGATTACCTTGATTCTCTCTATCAGGGAACGGATGATATAGATGTGATACGCTTCAGCGCGGCCTCCTTCGCCGAGGGCCTGGCCCGGCTGGGCAGCCCCCTGGGTCCCTCCGCCCAGCTCAAGCTGTCCGCCGTCATCGAACGCTTCCGGCTCAGGTTTGACCAGCAGGGCCGCAAGCACGACAGCTTCTCCGTCTTCGAGAAGATGTGGGGCATCATCTTCGACGCCATCGACGAGGACCGGGGCTATCACGTCAGCGACGAACAGCGGGTGCTCAACTATGTGGACCGGAACATCAAGGAGGGCATCGGTCTGGATGAGGCGGCGGAGTACGCCAGCATGAGCTCCAGCTATTTCAGCAAGTTCTTCAAGCGGATCACCGGGGTGAACTTCATCACCTACATGATGGACGGCAAGATCAGCGCCGCTAAGTGTATGCTCACGGACACGGACATGCCGGTGATCAACATCGCCTACGAACTGTCCTACAGCGAGACCAACTATTTCGGCAAGGCGTTCAAGAAGAAGGTGGGGCTCACCCCCACGGAATACCGGGAGCGGCACCAACAAGACCGGAGGCCGGCTTTCGCGGGGGACGGAGGGCTCCCGCATTGAAGCCCTGCCCTCCGGAGCATGGAGGGTCATTATGCAGGAATTCAGCTTCAGTACCAGGATCTTTTTCGGAGAGGGCGCCCTGGAACGTCTTCGCAGGGTGGAGGACAAGCGGGTCCTGATCGTGACGGACCGCTTCATGGCCCAGCTCGGAGTGGCGGACAAAGTGGCTTCCTACCTCACGCGCTGCACGGCGAGCGTTTTCGACGGCGTGGTGCCCGACCCTCCCATCGAGGTGGTGACCGCGGGGGTGGAGGCGTTCCGCGCCTGCCAGGCCCAGGCGGTGATCGCTGTGGGCGGCGGCTCCACCATCGACGCGGCCAAGGCCATCCGCGCGGTGGCCAAGCAAGCGCTGGACGTGGACACCGACAAGATGGAGTGCTTCGCCGTCCCCACCACCAGCGGCACCGGGTCGGAAGTGACGGACTACGCCGTCATCACCGACAAGGCCCGGGGCGTCAAGTATCCCTTGAACAGCCAGGCCCTGCGGCCCATGGTGGCCATACTGGACCCGGAGCTCACCGTCTCCGCTCCCCCCGCGGTCACTGCCGACGCGGGGATGGACGTGCTCACCCACGCCCTGGAAGCCTATGTGTCCACCGGCTATAACGATTTCTCCGACGCCATGTGTGAGAAAGCGGTGTCCCTGGTGTTCCGCTTCCTGCCCCTGGCCGTGGCCGACGGCGCCGACCTGCTGGCCCGGGAGAAGATGCACAACGCCTCCTGCATGGCGGGGCTGGCGTTCAACTCCGCCGGGCTTGGGCTGAACCACGGCATGGCCCACGCCATCGGCGGCAAGCTGCACATCGCCCACGGGCGGATCAACGCCATCCTCCTGCCCAAGATCTTGGCTTTCAACGCGGACCTGACCACCGTGCACAAGGGCGAGTACTGCGTGGCGGCGAGGAAATACCAGCGCATGGCCAAGGTGCTGGACCTGCCCGCTCCCAACGTGCGCCTGGGGGTCACCAACCTCATCCGCGAGGTGGAGCGGCTCAACCGGAAGATCAAGATCCCCGCCACCCTGAAGGAGCAGGGCGTGGACCTGTCCAAAGTCAAGGAGCTGCGCGGGGAGCTGGTGGACGCCGCCCTGGCCGACGCCACCACCGCCACCAATCCAAGGCCCGTGGAGGCGGCCCAGGTGGAGAAGCTGCTGGCTCAGATCATGGAATGAATCCACGCCGATCTGCCCAAGAAAAGCGAAAGAACGCCC
This sequence comes from uncultured bacterium, assembly GCA_947643715.1. Lineage (GTDB taxonomy): Bacteria > Bacillota > Clostridia > Oscillospirales > Oscillospiraceae > Enterenecus. The sequence goes on along the minus strand of CANRXB010000008.1, from coordinate 24,576 downwards.
GAGATCGGGACTTTTGGACGCAGCCCTGCCGCGCACGCGGCAGGGCTGCGCGGCGTTTCGCCAAAAGATCTTGGCGGAAACGTCGGATCTGCGCGGACAGGCCGATTTTTCGTTTAGAGAGAATGGACAAAAAAGTACCTGCTGGGGTCAAGAAAACGACGTGCGCCCTTCTGTATAATGTAACATGGTAGGCCCGCGTATGCCGAAGCTGCCCGAGGGCGGCAGGATACGCCGCAGGCCATCAAAAAATCGAAGGAGGCAGCATTATGCAGAAGGAAGCTCTGGGCATGGTCGAGACGAAGGGCCTGGTCGGCGCCATCGAGGCCGCTGACGCTATGGTGAAATCCGCCAACGTGGCTTTGGTGGGGTACGAGAAGATCGGCTCCGGCCTGGTCACCGTGATGGTCCGCGGCGACGTGGGCGCGGTGAAAGCGTCCGTGGACGCCGGCTCCGTGGCCGCAGAGAAGGTGGGCGAGGTCGTCTCCGTCCATGTCATCCCCAGGCCCCACACCGACGTGGAGAAGATCCTGCCCCACATGGAATGATGCGGACCGCTCCCCCAGCATACGCCCCAGATCATAACGACGATATAACGATATCATATGGAGGGAAAACACATGGATGAATTGGTCAGCAAGGTCATGGACGAGGTCATGAAGAAGATCGGCTCCTCCGCCCCCGCCCCGCAGTGCTGCGAGAAAGCCGCCCCTTCCTGCAACCTGACCGAGTATGTCGGCACCGCCATCGGCCACACCATCGGTCTGGTCATCGCCAACGTGGACCATCAGGTGCACGAGGCGCTGAAGATCGATCCCAAATACCGCGCCATCGGCATCCTCAGCGACCGCACCGGCGCCGGCCCTCAGGTGTTCGCCGCCGATGAGGCCGTCAAGGCCACCAACAGCGAGATCCTGATGATCGAGTGCCCCCGCGACACCGAGGGCGGCGCGGGCCACGGCTCCCTGATCGTGTTCGGCGCTGAGGACGTTTCCGACGTGCGCCGGGCCGTCGAGGTCGCCCTGCGCGAGCTGGAGCGCACCTTCGGCGACGTGTACGGCAACAGCGCCGGCCATCTGGAGTTCCAGTACACCGCCCGGGCCTCCTACGCCCTGAACAAAGCCTTCGGCGCCCCCATCGGCAAGAGCTTCGGCATCACCGTGGGCGCCCCCGCCGGCATCGGCATCGTCCTGGCCGATACCGCCGCCAAGGCCGCTACCATCGACGCGGTGGCCATCGCCACCCCCGGCAACGGCGGCACCAGCTATTCCAACGAGGTCAACTTCTTCTTCTCCGGCGACTCCGGCGCCGTGAAGCAGGCCATCATCGCCGCCCGCGACGTGGGCATCCAGCTCCTCAAGACCCTGGCCCCCGACGAGGAGCTCAAGTCCACCACTACCCCCTACATCATTTGAGATCAGCCGGGAAGGAGCATAAGCTATGAAATCTAAGCGTTTTGAAGCTCTGGCAGCCCGCCCGGTCAACCAGGACGGGTACGTACAGGAGTGGCCTGAGGTCGGCCTGATCGCCATGAACAGCCCCTTCGACCCCAAGCCCAGCATCAAGATCGAGAACGGCCGCGTGGTGGAGATGGACGGCAAGCGCCGCGCCGACTTCGACATGCTGGACACCTTCATCGCCGACCACGCCATCCGGCTGGACAACGCGGAGAAGGCCATGTCCATCGATTCCCTGGAGATCGCCCGGAAGATCGTGGACATCAACGTCTCCCGGGACGAGATCCTGGACATCACGCTGTCTGTCACCCCCGCCAAGCTGACCGAGATCGTGGGCAAGCTGACCATCGTGGAGATCATGATGGGCATGACCAAGATGCGCGCCCGCCTGATGCCGGCCAACCAGTGCCACGTCACCAACGTGAAGGACAATCCCGTCCAGATCGCCGCCGACGCCGCCGAGGCCGCCGTGCGCGGCTTCGCCGAGATGGAGACCACCGTGGGCATCGCCCGTTACGCCCCCTTCAACGCCATGGCCCTGTTCGTGGGCGCTCAGGCGGGCCGTCCCGGCATCATGACCCAGTGCGCCCTGGAAGAAGCCACCGAGCTCCAGCTCGGTATGCGCGGCTTCACCACCTACGCCGAGACCATCTCCGTCTACGGCACCGAGCCCGTGTTCATGGACGGCGACGACACCCCCTACTCCAAGGCGTTCCTGGCCAGCTGCTACGCCAGCCGCGGCCTGAAGATGCGCTTCACCTCCGGCACCGGCTCCGAGGTCCAGATGGGCTATGCCGAGGGCAAGTCCATGCTGTACCTGGAGGCCCGCTGCCTGGCCGTCACCAAGGGCGCCGGCGTGCAGGGCACCCAGAACGGCTCCGTGTCCTGCGTGGGCGTGCCCGCGGGCGTGCCCGGCGGCATCCGCGCCATCGCCGCCGAGAACCTGATCGCCATGCTGCTGGATCTGGAGTCCACCACCTCCAACGACCAGACCTTCACCCATTCCGACCTGCGCCGGGTGGCCCGCAGCGTGCCCCAGCTCTTCTCCGGCACCGACTACATCTGCTCCGGCTACTCCGCCACCCCCAACTACGACAACATGTTCGCGGGCTCCAACTGGGACGCCGACGACTACGACGACTGGAACATCATCCAGCGCGACATGAGGATCGACGGCGGCCTGCAGCCCGTCAAGGAGGACGACGTGATCAAGGCCCGCAACAAGGCCGCCCGCGCCCTCCAGGGGATGTTCCGCGAGCTGGGCCTGCCCCCCATCACCGACGAGGAAGTGGAGGCCGCCACCTATGCCCGCGGTTCCGAGGACATGCCCGACCGCAACGTCAACGAGGACCTGAAGGCCATCGAGGACATGATGGCCCGGAAAGTCACCGGCGTGGACTTCGTCAAGGCGCTGGACCGGGCCGGCTTCCCCGACGTGGCCCAGAACATCTACAACATGCTACGACAGAAGGTGGCCGGCGACTATCTGCACACCGCCTCCATCTTCGACAAGGACTTCCACGTCTATTCCGGCGTGAACGCCCCCAACGACTATCATGGTCCCATGACCGGCTATCAGCTCAGCGAGGAGCGCTGGGAGCAGATCAAGAACATCCCCAACGCCATCCGCCCGGAAGACATCTGACAGAGGGAGGGTCGAACTATGAATTTTGATGAAAATATGCTTCGCAGTGTGATCGAAGAGGTCCTCAAGGAGATGGGCGCCGCCTCGACCGCTCCCGCCGCCAAGGCCGCTCCCGCCGTCAGCACCCTGCAGGCGGGCGAGATGTCCCTGGCCGACACCGGCGAGGCCGCCAAGGGCGTGGCCCCCGACGAGGTGGTCATCGGCCTGGCCCCCGCCTTCGGCGTGTACCAGCATGAGACCATCATCCACCAGCCCCACAGCAAGGTGCTGCGGGAGATCATCGCCGGCATCGAGGAAGAGGGCATGAAGTGGCGCCTGATCCGGGTGTTCCGCACCTCCGACGTGTCCTTCATCGCCCACGACGCCGCCGAGTACTCTGGCTCCGGCATCGGCATCGGCATCCAGTCCAAGGGGACCACGGTCATCCATCAGAAGGATCTGCCCCCCCTGAGCAACCTGGAGCTGTTCTCTCAGGCGCCGCTGATCGAGATGGACACCTTCCGTCAGATCGGCAAGAACGCCGCCAAGTACGCCAAGGGCGAGGCCCCCACTCCGGTGCCCGTGCGCAACGATCAGATGGCCCGCCCCACCTATCAGGCCATCGCCGCGCTGCTCCACATCAAGGAGACCGAGCACTGCGACCGGGACAAGAAGCCTCAGGCCGTCACCGTTTCGTTCAAATAAAGGGAGGCAGGAACATGGATCAGGAACTCTTGATGAAGCAGATCGTGGAGCAGGTCATGAACGCCATGAGCAAAGGTGTTCCCGCTCCCGCCGCGCCCGGCGGCAGGATGACCGCCGCCAACTATCCCTTGGCCGAGAAGGAGTCCGGCAAGATCAAGACCCCCACCGGCAAGCCGTTCAGCAGCCTGAGCTATGAGAAGGTGCTCAGCGGCGAGCTCACTGCCGACGACATGCGCATCTCCCCCGAGACCCTGGAATATCAGGCCCAGGTGGCGGAATCGGTCAACCGCGAGGCTTTCGCGGGCAACCTGCGCCGCGCCGCCGAGCTGATCGCCGTGCCCGACGACCGCCTGCTGGAGATCTACAACGCCCTGCGCCCCTACCGCTCCACCAAGCAGGAGCTGCTGGACATCGCCAACGAACTGGACCAGAAGTACGGCGCCAAGACCGCCGCCGGCCTGGTGCGCGAGGCCGCCCAGGTCTACGAGCAGCGCGACCGGCTGAAGAAGTTCTGATCACCTTAGGAGTCAGGAGGCCCCGCTCATGAAGATCGTTGCAGGCATCGACATCGGCAACGCGACAACGGAAACCGCCCTGGCACGGCTGGACGGGGACAGGCTCGAGTTCCTGGCCAGCGGCACGGTGCCCACCACAGGGATCAAGGGGACCCGGCAGAACATCAACGGCATCTTCCACTCCTTGACCCGCGCCTTGGAGCAGGCGGGGCTGGAGGTGAAGGATCTCGCCGAGGTGCGCTTGAACGAAGCGGCCCCGGTCATTGGCGACGTCGCCATGGAGACCATCACCGAGACCATCATCACAGAGTCCACCATGATCGGCCACGATCCCTCCACGCCAGGCGGCATGGGCGTCGGCGTGGGGGAGACCGTCCTGGTGACCGAGCTGGAGGAGGTCCCCGGGGGCAAGGACTATATCGCCGTCATCCCCGCCAGCGTGGATTTCGAGGATGCCGCGCGGCTCATCGACCAAGGGTCCTCCGGGACCAGGCAAGTCACCGCCGCCATCGTGCAGCGGGACGACGGCGTGCTCATCCACAACCGCCTGCACCGCAAGATCCCCATCGTGGACGAGGTGGCCCTGGTGGACAAGGTCCCCCTGGGGATGCGCTCGGCGGTGGAGGTGGCCCCGGTGGGCGGCGTGGTGGAGGTGCTCTCCAACCCCTACGGCATCGCCACCCTGTTCGGCCTGTCCTCTGAGGAGACCCGGCAGGTGGTGCCCATCGCCCGCGCCCTGATCGGCAACCGCTCGGCGGTGGTCATCAAGACCCCCAGCGGCGACGTGAAGGAGCGCAAGATCCCCGCCGGCGCCATGGAGCTGAAGGGCGCCATGCGCACCGTGAAGGTGGACGTGGACGACGGGGCGGAAAAGATCATGAAGGCCGTGGAGTCCATCCCCGTCCTGGAGGACGTCCGGGGCGAACCGGGCACCAACGCGGGCGGGATGTTGGAGAAGGTACGCCAGGTGATGGCCAACCTCACCGGCCAGCACCCCCGGGACATCCACATCCAGGATCTGCTGGCGGTGGACACGTTCACCCCGCAAAAGGTCCAGGGCGGCCTGGCCAACGAGTTCTCCCAGGAGAACGCCGTGGGCATCGCCGCCATGGTCAAGGCCGACCGCCTCCAGATGGAGGCCATCGCCAAGCAGTTCGGCGAGCAGATCGGCGTGCCTGTGGAGGTCGGGGGCGTGGAGGCCGACATGGCCATCCGGGGCGCCCTCACCACCCCGGGCACCAACAAGCCCCTGGCCATCCTGGACATGGGCGCCGGTTCCACCGACGCGTCCATCATCAGCGAGGACGGGACCATCCACTCCATCCATCTGGCGGGAGCGGGCAACATGGTCACCCTCCTCATCCAGTCGGAGATGGGCCTGAGCGACTTCGACACGGCGGAAGACGTGAAGAAGTACCCCTTGGCCAAGGTGGAGAGCCTGTTCCACATCCGCCATGAGAACGGCACGGTGGAATTCTTCCCCACCCCGCTGGACCCCAATATCTTCGCGAAGGTCGTCATCCTGAAGGAAGGGAAGATGCTCCCCCTGGAGGGCGACTGGTCTATGGAAAAGATCCGTCTGATCCGCCGCCAGGCCAAGCAGAAGGTGTTCGTGACCAACGCCATCCGTGCCCTGACCCGGGTCAGCCCCACGGGCAGCGTCCGGGACATCCGGTTCGTGGTGCTGGTGGGCGGCTCCGCCCTGGACTTCGAGGTGCCTCAGATGGTCACCGACGCTTTGTCCCAGTACAAGGTGGTGGCCGGACGGGGCAACATCCGGGGCACCGAGGGGCCGCGCAACGCAGTGGCCACCGGCCTGGTGCTCTCCGCGCTGGAAGGAGGGGCCTGATATGCCCGCCATACAGCTCGAGATGACGAAGCCCAGCGTCCACATCCTCATGTCCCCTGACGCTCCCCAGTCGGCCCTGCGGCAGCTTACCTATGGGATGGAGGAGGAGGGCATCCCCTGGGAGGAGGCTCCCAAGGGAGGGATGGACGCGCTGGACCTGGCTTGGGAGGCCGCACAGGCTTCCCGTCTGGAAGTGGGCCTGGGACTGGATCGCCAGTTCGTGGTCCTGCACTATTCCAAGCTGAGCCAGGACCGGCCCCTTTACCGCGTCCCCGCCCGTCAGTCCGACCAGGTGCGAATCCTGGGGGCCAACGCGGCGCGGCTGGTGAAGAAGCTGCCGCTGAAACCTCTGGACTAGGAGGTACGTGTATGCAGAAAAGTTTAGGACTCATCGAGACCCAGGGGCTGGCGGGCGGCATCGAGGCCGCAGACGCGGCGGTGAAGTCGGCCAACGTGGAGCTGATCGGCTATGAGCTGACCCGCGGCGGCGGCTGGACCACCGTGAAGATCCAAGGCGACGTGGGGGCCGTGAAGGCCGCTGTGGACGCCGCCCGGATCGCCGCCGGCAAGGTCTCCCGGGTGGTGAGCACGCGGGTGATCCCGCGGCCCGCCGATGGGCTGGCGATGCTCATCCGCAATGGGGACACGGTGGGATACGATCCCCCGAAGCCTCCGCCGGAGCCCGAACCGCCCGCTCCCCCGCAGCCGCCCGCAGGCCCCGATGAGCCGGAAAAGGAAGAGGCCGCCCCGCCGCCGGAGGCCGAGACGCCGGCCCCGCCTGAGGCGGTACCGGAAACGCCCGAAGCGGGAGCGGACCTTCAGCCGGAGGCTGAGGACGTCCCCGAACCCTCAGAACAGGAGCCCGAGCAGGACCCCGGAGTCCCGGCGGGGCCCGGGCCGGAGGCGGTCCAGGAAGAGCCCGAGCAGGAGATCCTCCCGGCGGAGGACACCGCCGAGGCCGCTTCCGCCAAGCCCAAGCAGACCAAGCGGGCCCCGGCGAAAAAGGGCGTCAAGCGCAAACAATGACCTGAGAAGGTCTGATCATCATTAGGAGGTAACTATGAGTATGGGTGAAGCTCTCGGCATGGTCGAGACCAAGGGCCTGGTGGGCGCCATCGAGGCCGCGGACGCCATGACCAAGTCCGCCAACGTCTCCCTCGTCGGCTATGAGAAGATCGGCTCCGGCCTGGTCACCGTCATGGTCCGGGGCGACGTGGGCGCCGTCAAGGCGTCTGTGGACGCCGGTTCCGCCGCAGCCGAGAAGGTCGGCGAGGTCGTCTCCGTCCATGTCATCCCCAGGCCCCACACCGACGTGGAGAAGATCCTGCCCAAAGACCTGTAAAAAGGTGGTATAGACCGTGGAGAGAAACCAGCAGACCTATGAGATGTTCGTCCGCCTGGTCACGCGGCTGGTCATCGAGGAGCTGGAGCGTTTCCAGCGCTCGGTGCCCATCGGCGTCTCCAACCGCCACATCCATCTGGACCGGGCGGACATGGACATCCTGTTCGGGCAGGACAGCGAGCTGACCTTCAAGAAAGAGCTGGGCCAACCGGGCCAGTACGCTGCTGAAGAGACCGTTACCCTCCATGGACCCAAAGGGGAGCTGAGCCGCGTGCGCGTGCTCGGCCCCCTGCGGAGCGAGTCCCAGGTGGAGATATCCATCGCGGACGGCTTCGCCCTGGGCGTACATCCCCCCATCCGGGAATCCGGGAAGCTGGAGGGCACGCCGGGCGTGGCCATCATCGGGCCCAAAGGAAGGATCGAGAAGGACACCGGCACCATCGCCGCCCTGCGCCACATCCATCTCACCCCCGAGGATGCCCGGCGCATCGGCGTACGGGACAAACAGCTCGTGAAGGTGGAGATCGGCGGCGTGCGCGGCGCGGTGCTCCACAACGTCCTGATCCGCGTCTCCGAGCAGTTCGCCCCGGAGATGCACATCGATGTGGAGGAAGCCAACGCCCTGGGCGTGAAGAACGGCGACCGGGCCTACATCATCGCAGATCGAGCATAGCTCTAGGATGGAGTTTTGGATATGAGCCATGACATGACGGCGTGCAACGAGACCCTGCGGGAGTTCCAACGCCTCATCGAAGAGCATAAGAACGCCCCTTGGACGGGGCCCCTGCGCACCGGGGTGGATCTGGGCACGGCCAACATCGTGCTGGCCGTCGTGGACCGCGAGGGCCGGCCGGTGGCCGGGACCACCTATCCGTCCACCGTGGTGCGCGACGGCGTCGTGGTGGACTACATGGGCGCCGTCCGCACCGTCACCCGGCTGAAGGCCGAGCTGGAGCAGCAGCTCGGGACCGTTTTGGACGCGGGGGGCTGTGCGATCCCCCCGGGCATCGTGTCGGGGAGCGTCAAGGCCATTGGAAACATGGTGGAGGCGGCCGGGTTCCGGCTGACCAACACCGTGGATGAGCCCACCGCGGCCGCCTCCGTATTGGGCATCACGGACGGGGCGGTGGTCGATGTCGGCGGCGGCACCACAGGCATCAGCATCCTGAAGGACGGCAAGGTCATCCATGTGGACGACGAGCCCACCGGCGGGACCCATATGACCCTGGTGCTGGCGGGCTTCCATGGGTGCAGCACCCAGGAGGCCGAGCTGATGAAGCGAGATCCGGCCCAGGAACACAGCGTGTTCCCGGTGATCCGACCGGTAGTGGAGAAGATGGCCGACATCGTCAAGCGCTGTCTGACGAGATGCCCGGTGGACACGGTCTATGTGGTGGGGGGCGCATGCTGCTTCACCGAGTTCGAGACCGTGTTCCAAAAATATCTGGACGTCCCCGTGGTGAAGCCGGTGGCCCCGCTGCTGGTGACGCCGCTGGGGATCGCTATGAACTGCACCGAATAAGGCGGGTGACGACCATTGACAGAAAAGGAACGATACGCCCTGGCCCTGACCCTGCTGGCGGACGAGCTGGCGGAGCGGGTGGTGCAAAAGCTGGTGGAACGGCAAAAGCGTGCGCTGGTGGTGTTCACCGGCTCCGACATGGGCGCCCGATCCGCGCTGCACAGCCTGGAAGGGCTGCGTGAGGAGGGCTTCACCTACCGCGCGCTCATGACCCGCAGCGCCGCGGCCATCCTGGGCACCGATCCGGTCAGGGCCGCACTGGCGCCGGAGGAGCTTTGGGTGGAGACGCCGGGACAGTCTCCGGAGGTCCTGACCACCCGGTACGACACCATCCTGGTGCCCACCCTGACGGTGAACACTGCCGCCCATGTGGCCAACTGCATGGCGGACACCCCCGCCGCCGCGATCGTCCTGGACGGCTTGATGAAGGGCAAGAACGTGGTCATCGCCGTGGACGGTGCCTGTCCCGACGCTCCGGAGCGGGCGCGCCGGGGCTTCCGCATGACCCAGCCCTTGAAGGCCGCCCTCCGGGGCAACCTGGAGAAGCTCCAGGCATACGGAGCGCGCATGACCACCTCGGACCGGCTCCAGGAGGACGCCCTCCGGGCGATCCACAGCTTCCTGCCCGGCGGTCAGGTCCCGGCGGAGCCCTCCGGGCCCGAACCCTCTTCCGGCAGCGGGCATCCGACGATCCGGCCCGCCATGACGGGCAAGGTCCTCAGCGTGAAAGCGGTGAACACCGCCCCCCAGGGCGCGGTCATCATCGCACCCAAAGGCACTATCGTCACCGCGCTCGCCTCGGACGAGGCCCGCAGGCGGGGCGTGACCATCCGAATCGAACCATAAGGAGAAAGGTGGAGCAAAATGTATCTAGGCAGAGTGATCGGCACCGTGGTCTCCACCAGCAAGAACCAGGATCTGGTCGGGATGAAGCTGCTCATCGTGGAGAAGCTCACCGAACGCCTGGAGCGGGAGGGCAGCACCGAGATCGCGGTGGACTCCGTAGGCGCAGGCACCGGTGAGATCGTCATCGTATGTAAGGGCAGCTCGGCCCGTTACGTGTTCGGCAACGGCTCGGCCCCCATCGACACGTCCATCGTGGGCATCGTGGATACGGTGGAGGTGGGCTGATGGCGAACCTCTATACCAAGACCGGCGACAAGGGGCAGACCAGCCTGGTGGGCGGCGGCCGGGTGAGCAAATCCGACCCCAGGGTGGAATGCTACGGCACCATCGACGAGGCCAACTCCATGCTGGGCCTGGCCTATACCCAGACGGACAACGAGTATATCCGCACCACGGTGCGCGCCATCCAGGGGCGGCTGTTCTCCGTGGGCGCGGAGCTGGCCAGCGACTGCGAGCAGACCGCCGCCGGCCTGAAGGGCAACATCTCCGAGGCGGACGTGGCCTTCCTGGAGCGGGTAGTGGACACCTGCACCCAGACCACCGGCAAACAGACCCACTTCGTCATCCCCGGCGTGGACCCCGCCTCTGCGGCCCTCCATGTGGCCCGCACCATCGTCCGGCGGGCGGAACGGCGCGTCGTGGAGCTGCCTGTGCGGGAGGTGCTGGTGCGTTATATCAACCGGCTGTCCGACGCCATCTACGCCATGGCCCGGCTCCAGGAGGACTTGACCCGGATGCGGGAAACGGTGACGGACATGGTGAAGCAGGCCATGGAGCAGCGGACCGACCGCGGCCTGCCGCCCATGAGCCTGGAGCTCGCCCAGCGCATGGCCGCCCGGGCCATGGAAAAGTCCACGGAGCTGGGCGTCCCCTCGGTGTTCTCCGCTGTGGACGCGGGGGGCAACCTGGTGCTGCTCCAGCGGATGGAGGACGCGCTGGTGGGGAGCGTGGAGGTGTCGGCGGGCAAAGCGTACACCGCCTACGCTTTCCAGATGCCCACCCATGAATTGGGCGCGGCCTCCCGGCCGGACGGCCCCCTCTACGGGATCGAGAACACCGTTCCCGGCAGGATCGTCCTGTTCGGCGGCGGCTTCCCCTATCTGGTGGACGGAAAGGTGGCCGGCGGGATCGGCGTGTCCGGCGGGACGGTGGAGCAGGACATGGAGATCGCCCGTCACGCAATGTTGATTTAAGGAGGAACCGCAATGAGCTTCGATGAACAAGTGGTGGCCAACATCGTCAGGCAGGTGCTCAGCCGCGTCGATATGGGCAGCCCCGAGCCCAACTGCGCCGCTGCCGGCGGCGACTGGGGCGTGTTCGAGAGTATGGACGACGCCGTGGAGGCCGCCGCCGCCGCTCAGAAAGCATATCTGAACTGCTCCATGCACGACCGGGCCAAGTATGTCCAGGCCATCCGGGACGTGGTGCTGGAGGAGGAGAACCTGGACTACATCTCCCGCCTGGCCGTGGAGGAGACCGGCATGGGCGGATATGAGTACAAGCTGGTGAAGAACCGTCTGGCCGCCACCAAGTCCCCCGGCATCGAGGACCTGACCACCGACGCCATGAGCGGCGACGACGGCCTCACCCTGGTGGAGTATTCCCCCTTCGGCGTGATCGGGGCCATCACTCCCACCACCAACCCCACCGAGACCGTCATCTGCAACTCCATCGGGATGCTGGCGGCGGGCAACAGCGTGGTGTTCAGCCCCCATCCCCGGGCCAAGATGGTGTCGCTGCACCTGATCCAGCTCATCAACCGGGCGCTGGCCCGGGCAGGCGCGCCCGCCAACCTGGTGGTCACCGTGTCCGAGCCCTCCATCGAGAACACCAACGCGATGATGAGCCACCCCAAGGTGCGTATGCTGGTGGCCACCGGCGGCCCCGCCATCGTCAAGACCGTGCTGTCCAGCGGCAAGAAGGCCATCGGCGCCGGCGCGGGCAACCCCCCTGTGGTGGTGGACGAGACCGCCAACATCGAGAAAGCCGCCCAGGACATCGTGGACGGGTGCAGCTTCGACAACAATCTGCCCTGCATCGCGGAAAAAGAGGTCATCGTGGTGGACAGCGTGGCCGATTACCTCATGTTCAACATGAAGAAGAGCGGCGCATATGAGCTCAAGGATCCCGCCCTCATCGACAAACTGACGAAGCTGGTGGTGAAGCAGGACGGCAAGCATCCCGTCACCGACTTCGTGGGCAAGAGCGCCAGATATATCCTGGAAAAAGTGGGCGTCAGCGTGGGCAGCGACGTGAAGGTCATCATGATGGAGACCACCGAGGACCATCCCTTCGTGCAGGTGGAGCTGATGATGCCCATCCTGCCCATCGTGCGGGTGCCCGATGTGGACGCCGCCATCGACATGGCCATCCGGGTGGAGCACGGCAACCGCCACACCGCCATGATGCACTCCCGGAACGTGGATAAGCTGACCAAGATGGCCAAGCTGATCCAGACCACCATCTTCGTGAAGAACGGCCCCTCCTATGCCGGCATCGGCGTGGGCGGCGAGGGCTGCACGACGTTCACCATCGCCGGTCCCACCGGAGAGGGGCTGACCACAGCCAAGTCCTTCGCCCGGCGGCGCAGATGCGTGCTGGTCGGAGGTCTGGACGTGCGCTGATCGGAAGGGGTGCGCTTATGCAAAAGGATCTGATCGCCCTGGTCCAAAACGCCGGCGTCGTGGGCGCGGGGGGCGCGGGCTTCCCCACCCACGTGAAGCTGGACGCCAAGGCCGACACGGTCATCATCAACGGGGCGGAATGCGAGCCCTTGCTCCGGGTGGACCAGCAGCTCATGGACCGGCAGGCGCAGCGGCTGCTCCAGGCCCTGGAGCTGATCGTGGACCAGGTAGGCGCGGAAAAGGGCGTGGTGGCGCTGAAGGAGCACTACCACGCCGCTGCGGCCTCCCTGCGCAGGGAGCTGTCCGGCCACCCCAGGCTGAGCGTCCACCTGCTGGGAGCATTCTATCCGGCGGGAGACGAACAGGTCATCGTCTATGAGGTCACCGGACGGATCGTCCCGGAGGGGGGCATCCCCTTGAACGTGGGCGTGGTGGTCACCAATGTGGAGACCGCCCTCAACGTGCTGGACGCCTCCCAAGGCAGGCCTGTGGTGGAGAAATACGTCACCCTCACCGGCGCGGTACGCACGCCCAAGACCGTGAAGGTCCCCCTGGGCATCACCGTGGCGCAGGCCCTGGCCCTGGCGGGCGGGCCCACCGAGACGGACTTCCGGGTGGTGAACGGCGGGCCCATGATGGGCAAGCTGGTCTCCCCGGACAGCCCCGTCACCAAGACCACCAAGGGCCTCATCGCAGTGCCCGCCGGGCATCCGCTGCTGGCGAGCCTGGAACGGCCTGTGACGCGATCCACCCGCCTTGCCGCCACGGCCTGTATGCAGTGTTCCTTGTGCTCCGAGGTGTGCCCCCGTGGGATGCTGGGCCACCGGATCCAGCCCCACAAGCTCATGCGGGTGGCGGCATATGGGAGCCTGTGCGACCCGGAGCAGACCCCGATGAACGCCTATCTGTGCGTGGGCTGCCGTTTGTGCGAGTACGCCTGCGTCATGGGCCTGCAGCCCTGGAAGCTGAACGCGAACATGAAGGAGATCCTGGCCGGACAGGGCATCCGCAACGGCCTGCACGACCAGCCGGGACACGCCGCCCCTTACCGGGATCTCAAGCGCTATCCGGTCCATAAGCTCATCCACCAGCTCGGCCTGTCCGCCTACGACGTGGACGCGCCGATGGAGGAGGACGTCCCTGTTTATCAGAAGGTGGTCCTTCCTCTGCGGCAGGGCGCGGGCGCGCCGGCGCAGCCGGTGGTGGAGGCCGGCGCCAGGGTGGCCAAAGGCGACCTCATCGCCAGGATACCGGAGGGCAAGCTGGGCTCCTGCCTCCACGCCAGCATCGACGGGACCATCACGGCCATCGACGGCGGCAGCATCGTCATCCAGGCGTGACGAAATCTAGTCATAAGAAAAGAGGACGCTTATGGGAAAGTCGATCGGATTGATCGAGCTGAAGAGCATCCCCGCAGGGGTGCAGACTGCCGATGAGATGCTGAAAGCCGCCAATGTGGAGCTGTTGACGGCCACCGCCATCTGCCCGGGCAAATACATCATCATCATCAGCGGGCAGGTCGGCGCCGTGAAGAGCGCCATGGAGACCGGCCGCCAGACGGCGGGCACGTTCCTGATCTGCCACCATACCATAAACAACGTGCACAGCTCCGTGCCCGGCGCCCTGGTGGGCACGGCCGACGTGGAGAAGATCGCCTCCCTGGGGATGGTGGAGACCATGTCCGCCCTCACCATCGTTCGTGCGGCGGACATCGCCGCCAAGGCGTCCAACGTCACCTTGATGGAGGTCCGGGTGGCCCGGGGCCTGGGCGGCAAGGGATATCTCATCCTCACCGGCGAGGTGTCCGCCGTGAAGTCGGCGATCGGCTCCTGCCTCAACCAGCTCGCGGACACCGGGGACATCACCAGCACCTGCGTCATCCCCTCTCCCCACCGGGGACTGCTGGAGAAGCTGATATGACGGCCGACCGTCATGATTGGATGGCGGGACGATACGCAGGGACCCAGGTCCGGCAATGTGAAGGAGCGTGAACGGCGATGGAAGCCAAAGATCTTTTGAATCTCGGCGCGTCCGCGGAAGGGAAACTCCGCATCATCCAGGAGACCGTCCCAGGCAAGCAGGTGACCCTGGCCCACATCATCGCCAGCCCGGACGAGATCATCTACAAAAAATTGGGCCTGGACCCCAACCTGGACTACAAGCAGTCCGCCATCGGCATCCTGTGTCTGTGCCCGTCGGAGACGGCGGTCATCGCAGGGGACATCGCCCTGAAGACCTCCAAGGTGGAGATGGGCTTCATCGACCGCTTCAGCGGCACGCTGATCTTCACCGGGCGGATCTCCAACGTGCAGTCGGCCATGGCCGGGATCCAGAGCTTCCTGCAAAACAAGCTGGGCTTCACCGTGTGCGATATCACGAAGACATGAAGAAGATCATGTTCGTGGGCCGCAGCGAGTGCGGCAAGACCACGCTCACCCAGGCGCTGCGGGGGGACACCATCGCGTATCACAAGACCCAGTATGTCAACCACCACAGCGTGGTGATCGACACGCCGGGGGAGTACGCCGAGACCGCCAACCTGGGCCGGGCCCTGGCACTGTACTCCTATGAGGCGGACGTGGTGGGGCTGCTGCTGAGCACCATCGAGCCCTATTCCCTCTATCCCCCCTGTGTGGCGGCCTGCTGCAACCGCCCCGTCATCGGCATCGTCACCCAGATCGACCGGGAGAACGGCGATATCCAGCGGGCCCACGGTTGGTTGGAGATGGCCGGCTGCCAGCCCATCTTCCATGTGAGCGCCTACAAGGGGAAAGGGATCTGGCAGATCCTCAACTACCTGAAGGAACCGGGGGACGTGCTCCCCTGGGACTCTGAGGAGGAGGCGAACCGCCAGCGGACCGTCCTCTCCGACAAATACGGACAGCTTTGAACCAGAGCCGCCTGACGGGCCACGCCCGCCGGGCGGCTTTTCGCAGGGACAGCTTTGGAACGCAGGTGCGCGCGCCTGGTGTTTTTTTGCCGTCCTTCAGCCGCAGCAAATAATTACGATTGACATCGCACCGGCCTTTGTCTATAGTCGAAATAGGAAAAACGAACGGTCCGTCCGCTCGGAAGGAGAGATAGAGAATGAAGAACAACAAAACCGTGGCCATCGGCGCGGCCGTCCTGGCCGTGCTCCTGGTCGTCCTGGCCGCCGTCTGGTTCTCCACCCGGCCCGCCACCAGCGCCGGCAGCAAGACCATCACTGTGGAAGTGGTCCACAAAGACGAGAGCACCAAGTCCTTCACCTACACCACCGACGAAGAGTATCTGGCGGAGGTATTGGTGAGCGAGGGCCTGGTGCCCGACAACCAGGGCCCTTACGGCCTGTATATCCTGGAGGTGGACGGAGAAGAGGCGGTCTATGAGGAGGACGGCGCATACTGGTCCCTGTCTCAGAACGGGGAAGCTGCCGCCACCGGCGCCAGCGAGGTCCCCGTCCACGACGGAGACCGCTTCTCCCTGGTCTACACCATTGGATAAGCATCGGGTCAGGGTCACCCTGTCCGAAGTGGCGCTGTTCGGCGTCCTGGGCGGGATGACCTTCGCGGCCAAGGTGGCCATGGCGGGCCTGCCCAACATCGAGCCAGTCTCCCTGATGGTGATGCTGTTCGCCGTCACCTTCGGACGCAAGGCGTTATACCCGATCTACGTCTATGTATCGTTGGAGTTCGTGCTCTACGGCCTGAACCTGTGGTCCATCAACTATCTGTACATCTGGCTGGTCTTGGCCGTCGCCGCGTGGCTGCTCCGGGGGATGACCAGTCCCCTGGGCTGGGCCATCCTGTCCGCCACCTTCGGGCTGCTGTTCGGCACGCTGTGCGCCCCGGTATATTTCATCACCGGAGGCTGGGCCGCAGGGGTCACCTGGTGGATCAACTGCATCCCCTTCGACATCCTCCACTGCGTGGGCAATTTCGCGATCGCGCTCCTGCTCTTCGTCCCGTTGCGCCGTTTGCTGGAACGGCTCTACCACGGGATGCGGAGCGGCCGTCAGACGGAGCAGCCGTCAGGAAACGAATAAGCAGCGGCCGACCGGCATCATTTGCCGGTCGGCCGTTCTCTATGTGCAGGGGCTCGGACCCTACCTCACATCGATGACAGAATACTCCCCGAAGCGCAGCACACCGCCCAGGTCGTGCCCCAGCGGAGCTTTGAAGACCGGCCCGTCGATGACCAGGGTATGGTATTCGCCGTTCTCTCCGCAGATGTCCACCCCAGCGTCCTTCATGACGGATATCACGTCCTCGTCGATGCACCTTCCCAGCAGGCTCTCCGGCAGCAAGGTGTTGTTGACGCTCTTGATCAGGCAGCGGTAGCCCAGGCGAAGGATCTCACGCACGTTGTCCTCCCGGCCGCACTGCCACAGCGGGAAGAACGGGACCAGGTCCGTATGGAGGCACCGCGCCTCCTCCCACCGCCTGTTGTCCTCCAGGTCGATGTCCCCAAAGGCCGCTCCTTCCGCGCCCAGGCCCTTCGCTTCCCGCAGGCCATCCTCCAGGGCGGTGGGATAATCCGTCCCGTCAGACGGGCACAGGAGCAGCGGCAGACCCAGCGCCCGCTCGTACCTTTGGAGCATCTCCCGATCGGCTCCGTGGAAATAGGACCGATCGGCGTCCTTATCCACCATGACCAGCAGGCACACGGGCGTATGCCCTGCCTCTATCATCTTATGCAGGGCAAGGGTACTGTCCTTGCCGCAGCTATACGACATGACGAACCTCATGGCCGTCCCTGCCCTCCCGAACGGGCTCCCCCACCGGCGGGCGCGGTCATCGCTCCTCTTCCATCATCTTGTCCACCCGGCGCTGGTGCCGGCCGCCATCGAAGGGGGTAGTCAGGAACACGTCCAGGATGCGCCGCGCCAGCTCCGGCCCCACCATCCCCGCGCCCATGGCCAGCACGTTCGCGTCGTTGTGGCGGCGGGTCATCTCCGCAGACAGCGGCTCGTGGCACAGGGCGCACCGCACCCCTTCCACCTTGTTGGCCACCATGGACATACCGATCCCGGTGGTGCACAGCACCACTCCCCGGTCGCAGGTCCCATCCGACACGAGACGGGCGGCGGCACGGCCGAAATCGGGATAGTCGCAGCTCTCGGGACCATACGTCCCCTGGTCCAATACCTCATGGCCCTGCTCGGCCATATGGGCCTTGAGCCGCTCTTTCAGCTCATAGGCCCCGTGATCGCTGGCAAGGGAGATCTTCATATCCTCAGATCCTTTCCGATCATAATTTATGGAGCAGCGGCTTGCGCCGCTCATAGGTGGTCACATAGTCGAACCCCGCCGCCTTCATCATCTCCAGGGCCTGGGGGATCCCGGCGGCCACGGCCTGGGGACGATGGGCGTCCGCCCCCACTGTCACCAGCTTCCCGCCGCACTCCTTGAACCACGCCAGCAGCGTCGGCCACGAGTCCAGGTCGGCCCCATGCCAGACGTTCACCTCCATGGCGTGGTCCGTCCTGGCCACTTCGGTGAAGATGGCCCGCACCCGCTCTTCATAGTCCTCCATCGACAGCGCGATCCCATCGTTGTGGATATACCGCAGGGGATAGCTGACGTGGGCCAGGCTGTCGTAGCAGTCGGGCATCTGAGCGACCAGGGTCCAGGTGTGGTCCAGGGTGGACTCCATCGCCAAGCGCGCCAGGGCCTCGTCGCCCCGGTAGCTGGTCATGTCCAGCAGGCCGTTGTCCCGAAAGCCGATCCAGTTGTGCAGGGATCCCAGCACGAAGTCCAGCTCTTCTCCCCCTTGGGCCAGGGCCATGCGGGCGGCTCCCGGGTCATAGGGTGCGGAGCCCAGCTCCAGCCCCAGCCGGAGCGTGAGCCTGTCCCCCAGCTCCTCCTTCACCGCATGGTATTGGGCCTTGGCGGCGGGCCAATCGAACACTGTCGCCGGCAGGCCGTCATAGTCCAGCAGATCGTGATGGTCGGAGACGCAAAACTCCTGGAGCCCGGCGTCTATAGCCGCCAGGACCATCTCCCGCAGCGGGACGTCGCAGTCGGGGGAGATCTTCGAATGGCTGTGCAGATCGCAAAGATACATTTCGGTCATCCCTTTCCGTAGATCTTAGAGGGGCCAGCTCGGGAACCAGCGCAGGAGATACTGGCTATATTGGACCGGCACATAGATCCCGATGAGCTCCGGATAGAACACCGCATACAGCACCACGGTACAGCCGGTGAAGCCGTACACCGCCAGCCGGTATCCCTTGCGCCTGCGCGTCATCATGTCGTCCATGAGGTAAGCGATGGCGAAGCACAGGAACAGCACCGTGGGGAAGTAGTGATAGGCGAACAGGATGCGCCCGATCGGGAGCCAGGGCACGAACTGGGACAGGATGGCCACGAGGATGAACAGCCCCCTGCCGCACTTGCGCCGCACGGTCTGGATGGCCACGGCCACGAAAGCCAGCAGCCCCGTCCAGGACACCAGAGGATCGTTGAAGGAGGCGAACAGGCTCTTCATCCCGGGCACGTCCAAGTCCCGGTAATACAGAATCGGACGGCCGTCGAAGATCCATTGATACCAATACGACTCATAAGGATGCGGGGTGTGCACGCCCTGGTGGTAGGTGAACATGAAATGCTGGTTGCGCAGCATGATGTCCACCGGGTCGCTGCTGGCGTCGGGGATCGCGTCGAAAAAGCCCTGCTTCGTGCCGTCCGCCAGGGGCTGCGCCATGGCGGAAAGATACTGCGGGAGCCGGGTGAAGGGCCACGCGGCGGACTCCTGAAGCATCCCGAAAAAGCCGCTCTCGTTCCCCCTGGCTACGGCATAGGGGAAGTAGGACATGGTGTAGATGCACACCGGGACGAGCACGAAGAACGCCACCGACAGCAGGATGGTCCCCACCACGTGGACGGTGAAGGAGGCCGCCTGGGGCCGCTCCCAAGGGGGCGTGGTCTCCTGGAACATGGCTTCCGCCACCTCCTGACGGACCTCCGGGGGCGCGGTGGTCAGCCGGGCCTGACGCTCCGCTTCCCGCCAATCCCCCGCCTTGAAGATGAGGCCCAACAGCCACAGCACGGCCAGCCCCGCCCCGGCGTACACCACGGTCCACTTGCAGGCGCAGCCGATCCCCCAGAACAGGCCGGACAGGAACAGGGGCAGGATGTACCAGCGCAGCTTCTTCCCCGCGGGGACGGTCAGCCAGCGGTACATGAAGTGATATGATACCAGGATGAAGAACACGCCATATGTGTCGATGGTGGCGATGCGGGTCTGCACCAGGTGCATGAAATCGAACGTGAACAGGCATGTCCCGCACACCGCCACAGGGGTCTTGCCGAAGAGGTTTTTCAGGAAGATATACAGCACCGGCACCATCAGCACCCCGAACAGGGTGCCCATGAAACGCCAGCCGAAGGGGACCATGCCGAATATGGCGATGCCGATCGACAAGATCAGCTTGCCCAAGGGCGGGTGGGACACCTCGTAGGGGTAGATGCCGTTCAGATGCTCCAGGGCCGTGCGCGGGTGATAGATCTCATCGAAGTAGGCCGAGTCCATATAGGTGGGCTTGGCAGACCACACCTCCCGCTCGTCGAACAAGGGCCCGGCCCCTTCGTCCGCCTGAGCGGGGACCACGGGCCGCATCCCATCCCATAGCGCCAGCTCCGCCAGCCACAGCCCCTCCTCCCGGGGGGCGTTGGACGCGGTGAGGCGGAAGCGGGAAGCGGTGATGGGACCCACCGGCTCCTTGCCCTCGTTCCCGTTCTCCGCGCCGATCTCCTTGCCGTCCCGGTCCACCTGGTCCAGCTCCAGCACCTGCCATTTGAACAGGCTGTTATAGGGCTGATCCAACCTGATGCCCTGCCAGTCCCCGTCCTCGTCCTCCCACTCCAACGTATAGTGCCCGGTGCCCAGGGAGGTGTAGAAGGACAACGTGGTCACGGTCTCCGGCCGGTCATAGGAGAACTCCACGCTGTCCCCTTGCTGGAGCTTGGCACAGCTATGGGGCCCGGACAGATCGCCCAGCATGAAAAACGCGGTGGCCGCATATACCGCCGTGATGAGCACGACGGGCAGGATGTCCCGCCGCTCCATGGGGTGGCATGGCAGGGTGAGGGTCATGCGCCGGGGCTTGGACCGCTCTTCCGCCATGGCGATCCACTCCAGGCTGTGGGGCCTGGGCCGAAGGCACATCCAATAATAGATGAAAAAAGCGGCGCATACCGCTATCCCCAGGATCGCCCAGGCAAAGGCGGGGGACAGGTTCCCAAAGAACCAAGACACGCCGTGCATCACCGCGTCCCACGTCCCCTGGAGGGTGAGCGGAGCGCTCTGCTCCGGGAGAGCGGGAGCTGAGGCGGTCAGAGCCAGTAGATTTATCATCGCGACCTCCATCACGCGCCGGGCGCGTTCCTTCCGTTGACAGGGCTGCTTGCCCATACATTGGTATCATACTACGAAAAGCCCGGAAAAGGAAGCCCCCTTTTTTCCTCTTGCACAGGACCGGGCAACGGCACGCCCCCGGCGATCTCAGCAACGGTGTGCCAAGATGGGGCCTGTCCTTGGCAAACGCCCACCATTCACATTTAATTTACAACTGGGCTATTGACAATTTCGGGGGGTGGTGGTACATTGTCTTTAGCACTCCAGATAGAAGAGTGCTAAGCTTTTGGAAAGGAGGCCGCTCGTTTGGAGTTGACCGAACGAAAAAAGAAGATCTTACGCGCCGTGGTGGAAAGCTACATCGAAACGGCGGAGCCGGTGGGCTCCAAGGCGCTGGCGGAGCTGGCGGGGCTGAAGGTCTCCTCCGCCACCATCCGCAACGATCTGGCCGACCTGACGGAGCATGGCTATCTGGAGCAGCCCCACACTTCCGCCGGACGGATCCCCTCCCCGAAAGGCTACCGGCTGTACGTCAACGAGCTGATGGAGGAACAGCGGCTGAGCCTGGAGGAGACCAAACAGATAAACGACGCCCTGCACCTCAAGATGCGGGAGCTGGACAAGGTGATCGATCAGGCCGGGCGCATGGTGTCCCAGCTCACCAACTACCCCGCCTTCGCCCTGGCCGAAGGGGTGCGGCGGTTGACCATCCGCCGGTTCGACCTCATCCTGGTGGACTGCGCCTCGTTCATCGCCGTGGTGATGACGGACAGCAGCGTCGTGAAGAACAAGCTCTTCCGTCTGCCCGCCGATCTGAGCGAGCCTCAGCTCCAGCTCCTCACCACCCTGCTGAACACCGCTTTCGTGGGCAAGACGCTGGACCAGCTCACTCCGGAGCTGATGCGCATGGCGGAACACGCCGCGGGGAGCTCCTACGGACTGATCTCCCTGGTGGTGTCCTTCGCCATGGAGGTGCTGGACGAACTGGAGAACAGCGCGGTCCACACCGCCGGAGCCAGCCATATCCTGGACCATCCGGAGTACCAGGACGTGGGCAAGGCCCAGAAGCTGATGAGCTACTTGTCCGAGGACCGCTCCTTGGCCCAGGCCCTGGCCCTGCCCGCCTTGAGCGGCGACGACACCAAGATCCTCATCGGTCCGGAGAACGTGGCCGATGAGCTGAAAGACACCAGCGTCGTGCTGGCCAGTTACGACATCGGAGACGGCATGAAGGGGGTCATCGGCGTAGTGGGCCCCACCCGGATGGACTACGCCAAGGTCGCAGCCAAGCTGTCTTACGTGGCGGACGGCCTGTCCAAGCTGTTCGGCCAGCCCGAACTGCCCCCCGGCACGCCGGAAAAGGAGGAATGAACGCCCATGGCTAAGGAAAAGAAGAAAGCCCCCGCCCCTGAGCAGGCACAGCCCGAGACCGAGGCCGTCCCCGAGCAGGAGGTCCCCGAGACCAACGACTCCCCGGAGACCGCCGGGCCGCAGGAGGCCCAGGAACAGCAGCCCCCACAGGCCCCCGAGCGGCCCAAGAAGGACCAGGGCCAGCTTTTGGCCGAGGCCGCGGACAAATACCTGCGGCTGGCCGCTGAATACGACAACTACCGCAAGCGCACCGCCAAGGAGAAGGAGAGCGCGTGGACCGAGGCCAAGGCCCAGACCGTGGCCGCCTTCCTCCCCGTGTACGACAACCTGGAGCGGGCCCTCAAGCAGCCCACTGCCGACGAGGCGTACCGAAAGGGCGTGGAGATGACCATGAAGGGCCTCCAGGACGCGCTGAGCACGCTGGGAGTGGAGCTCATCCCCGCCCTGGGCGAGACCTTCGACCCCAACCGCCACAACGCCGTCATGCACATAGACGACGAGGCAGCCGAAGAGAACACCATCGTAGAGGTGTTCCAGCAGGGCTTCCTCTGTGGAGAAAAGGTGATCCGCTTCTCCATGGTCAAGGTCGCGAACTGAGGCTTGCTGTCCCATAAGCCTGGGCACGGCCCCGGGAACAGGCACGACGCAGGGGAAGATCGCCCCGAGGCTCGCGCCGTAAAGTTGAAAATACACTTCATATAACAGGAGGAAATCGATCATGTCTAAGATCATCGGTATCGACTTGGGGACCACCAATAGCTGTGTGTCCGTCATGGAGGGCGGCGAGGCCGTCGTCATCCCCAACGCAGAGGGCAACCGCACCACCCCGTCCGTGGTGGCCTTCTCCAAGGACGGCGAGCGCATGGTGGGCCAGGTCGCCAAGCGTCAGGCCATCACCAACCCCGACCGCACCATCGCTTCCATCAAGCGCGAGATGGGCTCCGACTACCGGGTGCCCATCGACAACAAGAAGCTCACCCCCCAGGAGATCAGCGCCATGATCCTGCAAAAGCTGAAGGCGGACGCCGAGAGCTACCTGGGCCAGACCGTCTCCGAGGCGGTCATCACCGTCCCCGCCTACTTCACCGACGCCCAGCGCCAGGCCACCAAGGACGCCGGCAAGATCGCCGGACTGGACGTGAAGCGCATCATCAACGAGCCCACCGCTGCTGCGCTGGCCTACGGCGTGGACAAGGAGTCCGATCAGAAGATCATGGTCTACGACCTGGGCGGCGGCACCTTCGACGTGTCCGTGCTGGAAGTGGGCGACGGCGTGATCGAGGTGCTGGCCACCGCGGGCAACAACCGCCTGGGCGGCGACGACTTCGACAAGTGCGTCATGGACTGGATGGCCGCTGAGTTCAAGAAGGCGGAGGGCATCGACCTCACCGGCGACAAGGTCGCCATGCAGCGCCTGAAGGAAGCCGCCGAGAAGGCCAAGATCGAGCTGTCCGGCGTCACCTCCACCACCGTCAACCTGCCCTATATCACCGCGGACGCCACCGGCCCCAAGCACTTGGACCTCACCCTCTCCCGTGCCAAGTTCGACCAGCTCACCAGCCATCTGGTGGAGGCCACCGCCGGCCCCGTGCGTCAGGCCATGAGCGACGCAGGCCTGTCCGGAAGCGACATCCAGAAGGTGCTCATGGTGGGCGGCTCCAGCCGTATCCCCGCCGTGCAGGACATGGTGAAGCGGCTCACCGGCAAAGAGGGCTTCAAGGGCATCAATCCCGATGAGTGCGTGGCCATGGGCGCGGCCCTCCAGGGCGGCGTGTTCACCGGCGACACCAAGGGCCTGCTGCTGCTGGACGTCACTCCCCTGTCCCTGGGCATCGAGACCATGGGCGGCGTGATGACCCGGCTCATCGACCGCAACACCACCATCCCCGCCAAGAAGTCCCAGACCTTCACCACCGCCGCTGACAACCAGACCAGCGTGGAGGTCCACGTCCTCCAGGGCGAGCGCGAGATGGCCCAGTACAACAAGACCCTGGGCAAGTTCCATCTGGACGGCATCGCTCCCGCCCGCCGGGGCGTGCCTCAGATCGAAGTCACCTTCGACATCGACGCCAACGGCATCGTCAACGTGTCCGCCAAGGACCTGGGCACCGGCACCGAGCAGCACATCACCATCACCTCCTCCACCAACATGTCCAAGGAGGACGTGGACAAGGCCGTGCGGGAGGCGGAGCAGTTCGCCGCTGAGGACGCCAAGCGCAAGGAAGAGGTGGACACCCGCAACAACGCCGACCAGGCCGTCTACCAGACGGAGAAGACCCTGGAGGAGATGGGCGACAAGCTGGACGCCGCCGACAAGGGCAATGTCC